>NZ_JACAQY010000023.1:0-16264 GCF_013386835.1 Pseudomonas sp. IPO3774 | reverse complement strand
GGACCGTGCCCGCTTCAGCTTCTGATTTGGCTTTTAACACTCAAGCCGGCTTTCAGGCCGCTGTAAGAGCGGAACCAATATCGGCCATCACCCAAATAACGGATATGCCCCCGATCTACCACCCCCGCAACCGCTCCCAAACCTGCACCTCACCATTCTCCAGCAGTGCGCCATAGCTGCCGAACTGCGTCCCCGTAGCACACGCATGGTTAGGCAAAACCCTCAGCCGCGTCCCCAGCGGAAACCGCTCAACCACATCCACCGCCACCCCGTCGAACCAAGCCACCCCATGCTCCTGATTCGCGCTGCCCACCAGCAACCCCTCAATCACCTCACCACCCTCGGTACACACCTGCCCATAACCAAAATCCCGCTTCTGCGACTGCGTCCCACGATCCCGACTCATCGCCATCCACCCCGCGTCGGTAATGATCCAGCCCTTTTCCACCTGATGCCCGATCACCGTAGTCAGCACACTCAACGCCAGCTCATCAATGCGGCACACCCCAACGTTATGCATCACCAAATCAAAAAACGCATAAACCCCAGCCCGCAGCTCAGTCACACCCTCCAGGCTCACCGCCGACAGCGCCGTGGGCGTCGAACCCACACTCACCTGCAAGCAAGGCAACCCCGCCCCCCGAATCACCTCGGCCGCTGCAACACAGCGCGCCCGTTCCTGCTCGGCAATCGCCCGCAACGCCTCAGGCGTATCCAGCCCGTAACTTTCCCCGGCATGAGTCAACACCCCGGCAAGCATCCCGCCGCCATACAGCAGCCTGGCGATCTCCAGCAACAGCGGATCCTGAGGCTTCACCCCGGACCGGTGCCCATCACAGTCAATCTCAATCAGCACCGCAAAAACCTCACCCTGCAGCGCACCAAACTCGACAATCGCCCGGGCCCCGGCCAGGCTGTCGGTGATCAGCGTCAGCGCACACCCCTGACGACGCAACGCCAACGCCTGAGGCAATTTATGCGGCGCCATCGCCACCGCATACAGAACGTCCCGAATGCCGAGGTCGAAAAAATACTCGGCCTCCTTCAACGTCGAAACCGTAATCCCCGTGGCCCCGGCGGCGATTTGCGCCGCCACCACCTCGGCACATTTATGGGTCTTCACATGGGGCCGCAAGCGCACACCCAAGTCATCGGCACGCTGCTGCATACGCAGGATATTGCGCTGCATCCGGCTCACATCCAGCAAAGCTGTCGGGGTTTCCATCGTGCACACTCCAAAAGGTAAATTGACGGTCTATCCAGTACTGGATATGTTGTCTGAATGAAAAAACACACTCCCGAACAAGCGGCCTTGATCAGCCAACTCGAACAGATTGCCGAAGGCCTGAGCAAGACCTTCAGCCCGTTTTGCGAGGTCGTGCTGCACGACCTGCGCGACCCGCAGCACGCAATCATGGCCATCCACAACAACCTCTCCGGGCGCCAGCCGGGTGACCCGGCCACCGAGCTGGGCCTGGCGCGGATTGCCGATCCCGAGTACCCGCAGGTGATCGCCAACTACCAGAACCAGTTCGCCGACGGGCGTCAGGTCAAGAGCACTTCCATCGGCATCAAGGACTCCACCGGCAAGTACGTGGCGGCCTTGTGCATGAACGTCGACCTCTCGTTGTTCCGTGGCTTGCAGGGCATGCTGGAACAGTTCGGCTCGGTCAGCGGCGACCGGCCCGCCGAGTCTCTCGACCCGTCCGGTGCCGACGCCATTCGTGCGCGCATCGACCAGTTCGCCGCACGCCTGGCGACCACCCCACGTGCCCTCAAGGCCGCCGACCGGCGCCTGCTGATGCAAGAGCTGAAAGAAGCCGGCGTGATGGACATCCGGCGTGCCATGGAAACGGTTGCCTCACACCTTGGGGTCTCGCGGGCGGCGGTGTACACCTACGCCAAATGACCTATGCCGAGCGCGCCACGGCTTCGATTTCAATCAGATAGCCGTGGTGCAGTTCCGGCACCGGCACCACCGCGCGGGCGGGGCGGTGATCCCCCAGCGCAGCGGCGTACAAGCCATCAAATTCAGGCCAGTGTTTTACCCCCACCACGTACACCGTGACTTTCACCAGGTCTGCGGGTGAGCCGCCTGCGGCCTTCAAAATCGCCAACAGATTGTCCAGGGCCACTTGAGCCTGTTCGGCAAACGAAGCCTCGAGGTTATGACGCCCGTCAGGGCTCACCGGCAATTGACCGGAGATGTACAGCGTGCCCTGGTGGCTTACGGCCTGGGAGTAGTGACCGGCAGGCTGGGAGGCAGTGGCTGTGTGGTGAATCTTCATGATCGGCAGTTCTCAAGCAAGGGAGGGAAGGGGAGCAGGTTGTTCATCGGTGGCACCGTGGCCAATCACCGCCGTGGCCACGCCGCAGCCGAACACGTTGGTGGCGGTACGGCCCATGTCGAGGATCGGGTCCACGGCGAGGATCAGCAGCAAACCGGCTTCCGGCAGGCCGACCATCGGCAGGCCCGCCGCGAGCACCACCAGTGAGCCGCGCGCCACGCCGGCGGTGCCTTTGCTGATGACGAGCAAGGTCAGCAGGATCATTACCTGATGGCCGAAACTCATCTCGATGCCATAGGCCTGGGCGATGAACATCACGATAAACGCCTGGTACATCATCGAACCGTCGAGGTTGAACGAGTAACCCAGGGGCAGCACAAAACTGTTGATGCGCTTGGGCGAGCCGAAGCTATCCAGGGCGGCGATGGTCTTGGGGTAGGCCGCCTCGCTGCTGGCGGTGGAGAACGCCAGCAAAACCGGGCTGCGCAGCAACTGCAACAGTTGTTTGAAACGTGCGCCCAGCGCCAGGTAACCCACGCCGCTGATCACCAGCCACAGCACCGCCAGGCCCAGGTAGAACTGCGCGATCAACTTGCCAAAGCTGACCACCATCCCCAGCCCGTACAGGCTGATGGTGGCGGCAATTGCGGCAAACACCGCCAGCGGCGCGATCACCATCACGTATTCGGTGATGCGGAACATCACCTGGGTCAGTTCTTCCAGCACGTGCAGGATCGGCGACCTGGCGCTGCCCTTGACGAACGCCAGCGGTGCGCCGAAGAACAACGAAAACACCACGATTTGCAGCACCTCATTGTTGCCCATGGCCTCGACGATGCTGCGGGGGAATACATGGGACAAAAAACCCGACAGGTTGAAGCTGGCGGTGTTCAAACCGCTGTTGCCGTTGGCCGCCACACTCAGGTTGAGCCCCGCGCCTGGCTGAAACAGATCGGCCAATGTCAAACCGATCAGCAGCGATACCACGGACGCAATCAAAAACCAGGTCATCGCCTTCAACCCGACACGGCCGATGGAACCGCTGTCGGCCATGCTCGCCACGCCACTGATCAACGTCGCCAGCACCAGCGGCGCGATGACCATCTTGATCAGGCGCAAAAACACGTCGGTGACCATGCTGAAGTAAGCCGCGATGGTCTTGGCGGTGTCGGCGTCCAGTTGGGCATGCAGCACGGCCCCCACCAGCACGCCAAGGATGATCGCAATCACAATGGCCCAGGCCAGGTAACGATTTTTCATAAGCACCTCTTGTTGTTAACGCTCAGGGAACACCCAGGCATTTTTTATAGGCGGCAGAAATTGCAGGCAGCAGGAAGCCATGTGGCAAGCACGCTCGCCACAGTATTTTCTTGTTGGAGGTTTTAGCCCTTTAGCAGGCTCGCGTACTTCTCGATATCGACGTTGCCACCGGTCACGATGATGCCCACGCGCTGGCCCCGGAACTGCTGCTTGAGGTTGCGCAAGGCCGCAAGGCCGAGGCAACCGGTGGGCTCCACGACCATCTTCATGCGTTGCATGAAGAACCTCATCGACTCCACTAACTCGGCGTCCGAGACCGTAAGGATGTCATTCACGTTCTCGCGGATGATCGGGAAGGTGTGATTGCCAAGGTGCTGCGTCTGGGCGCCGTCTGCGATGGTCGCGGGCGTGTCGATGTGCACGATGCTGCCGGTCTGGAAGGAGCGCTGACCGTCATTCCCGGCTTCGGGCTCGACCCCGTACAGCAGGCAATCAGGCGACAACGCACGGGTGGCCAATGCCGTACCGGAGAGCATGCCGCCACCGCCCAGGCCGACAAACAAGGCATCCAGTGGGCCGGTGAATTCCAGCAGCTCCTTGGCGGCAGTGCCCTGGCCGGCCAGCACGTCCGGGTGGTCGTAGGAGGGGATCAACGTCATGCCGTGCTGCTCGGCCAGGGTGCGGCCGATCTGCTCGCGGTCTTCGGTGATACGGTCGTAGAACACCACGGTCGCGCCGTATTCCCGGGTGGCGGCGACCTTGGCAGCCGGGGCGTCGGTGGGCATTACGATGGTGGCCGGCATCTGCAACAGGCGGGCGGCCAGTGCGATGCCTTGGGCGTGATTGCCCGAGGAAAACGCCACTACACCGGCCTTGCGCTGCGCCTCGTCAAACCGGGAAAGCGCATTGAACGCACCGCGAAACTTGAATGAACCGGTGCGTTGCAGGTTTTCGCATTTGATGAACACCTGGGCCCCGGTCTCGGCGTCGAGGGTGCGCGAGGTGAACACCGGCGTGCGGTTGGCGAAGCCCTCCAGGCGTTCGGCGGCTTTGATCACGTCATGGTACGAAGACAGTTGCATGGAAAGGACCTCTGAAAATGAACCGTGCACGAGCGCATTGCATTTGCTGTCTGGATAAAATATCCATAACTATACAAAATGTAAAGCTCGGCATGCCCACTGTCTTCAGTGCCCGACCAGCTCTTCCAGCAACCGGTCCTTGTAGCCCTGCAAGACCGGCGAACTGCGCTCCCTCGGATGTGGCAAGTCCACCCGGATTTCATGCTTGATCCGCCCCGGGTGGGCGTCCATCACGATCACCCGGTCACCCAGGTACAGCGCCTCTTCGATGTCATGCGTGACCATGATCACCGTGCAGCGCTGTTGCACCCAGATCCGTTGCAGCTCCCGCTGCAGGTGCACACGGGTCAGGGCGTCGAGGGCGCCCAGTGGTTCATCGAGCAACAGTACCTTGGGTTTATTGATCAGTGCCCGGGCGATTGCAGCACGTTGCGCCATGCCGCCGGAGAGCTGGTGCGGGTAGGCGTTTTCAAAGCCGGTGAGGTTGACCAGAGCGATATGTTCGGCCACTTGCCGATCCTTTTCGGACTGGGGCAGGTTGTGGTTTTTCAGGGCCAGGGCGATGTTCTGGCTGACGGTCATCCACGGGAACAGGCGGTGATCCTGGAACACAATGCCGCGCTCCAGGCTGGTGGCGGCGATGCGCTGGCCGTCCAGCAGGATATCGCCTTCATACTCGGCCTCCAGCCCGACAATCAGGCGCAGCAAGGTGGATTTGCCGCAGCCGCTGGCGCCGACGATGCTGACAAACTCCCCTGGCCGCACGTCGAGGTTGATGTTGTGCAACACCGGCAGCGGCTTGCCTTCGATCCGATAGGCCTTGTTCAGGCCGCGAATCTGCAGGGCGCCGGTCTGCACGGCGGTGTGGAGGGCGTGGTGGGCGATTGCGTTCATGTTCATGGCCTTCAACGAATATTGCGCCAGCGCAGCACGTGGCGGCTGAGGCGGGTAAACAGCAGGTTCATCAGGTAGCCCAGCAGGCCGATGCACAGCACGCTGAGCACGATCACTTCCATGCGCGAGCCAGCCTCGGCATTCATCATCAGGTTGCCCAGGCCGGCGCCGGAGGACAGGAACAGCTCACTGCCGATCGCCGTTACCCAGGCGAAGGCGAGGGCATGCAACACGCCGGTGGCGATGCTCGGCAACGCCGCCGGCAACAGCACGTGCACGAACTGCTGCACCGGGCTGAGCACCAGCACCTGGCCGACTTCACGATAACGCTGCTCCACATGGCTGAAGCCCTGGTAGGTGTTGAGCACCATCGGGTAGAACGCCGCGAGGCTGACGATCAGCACCTTGGAGAACTCGCCGTTGCCGAACCACATGGCAATCAACGGGATCCAGCCCAGCATCGGCACCTGGCGAATCGAATGGAACAGCGGGCCGATCAAACGGTTGGCCACACTCGACAGCGCCATCAGCACCCCCAGCACCACGCCGAACAGGATGCCCAGGGCCAGGCCGCCACTGGTGCGGGCCAGGCTGGCCAGCAGGTTGACCAGCAACTCGCCGTTACCGAGCATTTCCAGCAACGCCGAGCCGATCGCCGACAGCGGCACAAAGGCGTAGGCGCCGGCCGCGTCCTGGCGCGAGGCGTATTCCCAGGCGAGGATCAACAGCAGCGGCAGCAACAGGCCGCGGGATTTTTTCAAGAGGGTCATGCCGGGCTCCTAGCGGGTCTGCCAGCGAAACAGCCGCTGTTCCAGTGAACGAAAGCCAAAGTCGAGGGCAAAACCAATCAGCCCGGTGACCACCACACCCACCATCACCACGTCGATGCGCAGCATCTGCCGGGCCATCTCGATCATCTGCCCCAGGCCGCTGTCGGCCGCCAGCAGTTCGGTGGCCACCAGCACCACCCAGGCGCGGGTCAGGCTGATACGAAAACCGGTGATGATCGGCGGCGCGGCAGCGGGCAGGGCGATGCGCCAGACGAAGGTCGGCCAGCGCAGGCGGTACACGTCGGCCACTTCGAAGTAGCTGCGGGGAATGCCCTTGACGCCTTCGCTGGCGGCCAGGGCCACCGGGAAAAATGCGGTCTTGGCGACGATGATGATCTTGAAGGTTTCATCAATGCCGAACAGCAGCACGAACATCGGGATCAGCGCGATGCTGGGGATCTGGCGCAAGGTGTGGAACAGCGGGGCGCAATACACCTCGACGTTCTTTGACAGGGCCATCAGCACCCCGAAGGCCAGGCCGCACAGCGAGCCGATGCCAAAGCCCAGACCGAGCCGGGACAGGCTGTTGCCCAGGTGTTCAGCGAGTTCGCCGCTGGCGAGCAGTTCTTCAAAGGTTTGCAGGACCTGGGCCGGCGGTACCAGCAGGTTGCGCGGGAAGATCCCGAGGTGCGCCACCAGCGTCCAGGTGGCGAGCAGGGCCAGCGGCGAGATGAGCCAGGTCAGGGCAGTGAGCAATCGGTAAGGGCGCATGGCGGGTCTTATTTCAGCGAAGTACCCGGGGGCTATCGCAAGACATGTGCCAGTGAACACAACAGGGGAGAACAATGAAGGCCAAATGTGGGAGCTGGCTTGCCTGCGATGACGGTGGCCAGTAAACATTGAGGCTGGCTGATCCACCGTCATCGCAGGCAAGCCAGCTCCCACAATGGATGGGTGTACATCCGAATGCCCGAATGATGCCTGGCCAACAATGGGGTGCTGCTGCAGCAACACCCCATCAGCAATTACCTCAGAAGTCGTAGCTCACACTGGTGTAGTAGAACGCACCCTGGGCGCCTTCAGGACTGGTGATCGAGTAGATCGGCACACCGTACAACTGCGCGCCGGAAGCCTTGTCCGGGTGAGTGTTGAACAGGTTCGTCGCACCGGCTGAAAGCTTGATCCCCTTGCCAAGGTTGTAGGACACGTCCAGGTCGGTGACCCATTGCGGGCTGAAGGTCTGGTCGAGGTTCGGGTTGGCGGCGTTGAGGCTTTTCCATTCGCCATAACGGCGCTGGGCCACGGTGACTCCCCACTTTTCATAGGCCCAGTTGGCGCTGAGGGTCAGCTTGTAGTCCGGGGTGCCGTGCTCGATCAGGCCTTGGGTGGTGCGGCCGATGATCTGGTTGCCCGCGATGTTGCCGACGTTGCGCAGGTCGGTGATTTGCGTGCGATTACGCGCATAGCCGGCGTTGAAGTTCACCCGGCCCCATTGCTGCAGGTCGAGTTTGTAGTTGCCGGTCAGTTCGATACCGTCGGTGCGGGTGTCGGCGATGTTGGTGTAGAACGCCGCGCTCTGGATATTGGCGTAAGGCGTCCCGGCGAAGATCGGCGAGACCACCGAGGCCGGCAATTGGTCGGAAAGGGTAATGCGGTTGTTGATGTTGATGCGGTAGGCATCCACCGTCACCGATGCGTTGTCCAGCGGTTGCCAGACCAGGCCCAGCGAGTAGTTGGTCGACTCCTCGGGCTTGAGCTGTGTGCCGCCCAGGGCCTGGGCTTCCGGGCTGTTGGCGCGCAAGGTGCGCTGCTGCACCTCGACGTAGTTGCCGCTGCCCGGCGGCTGTTCCACCACCTGCACACTGAACGACGACATGCCGCTCTGCGCCAGGGACGGTGCGCGATAGCCGGTGCTGGCGCTGGCCCGTGCGGCGATCTGCGGGGTGAAGTCGTAGCGCAGCGACAGCTTGCCGTTGGTGGTGTCGCCAAAGTCCGAATAGTGCTCGGTACGCACTGCGACACCGGCCTGGAACTTCTCGGTGACCTGGCCTTCGACATCCAGATACGCGCCCAGCACCTTGCGTTGCAGCGAGTCGGCATCCACCGGGGTGATACCCGAGTAATACCCGGTGAGCCGGCGTCCGGTCACCGGGTCAACGGTGTTGAACAGCGGGCCGTTCTGCGAGGCGGCCGGCGCGCCTGCGCTCAACTGGTAATTTTCCTGGCGCCAGGCCAGGCCTGCGGAGACGGTCAGCGGCTTGAACAGCAAGTCGGTGGGGAAGTCCCGCACCCAATCCAGGGTCACGTTGGTCTGGTCGTTCTTGCGCTCGCCGGTGTAGATCGTCGCCGGGCTGTTGGTGCCCCAACTGGGGTTGATCGCGTTGTAGTCGGTGGACTTGACGATGTTGGTGCCGTGGTTCAGCGCCAGGTCGAACTTGCCCAGTTGCTCGTTTTCGTACCGCAGGCCACCGGTGGCGGCATAGTCTTCCAGGGTGTAGCGCGTGATCGGCAAACGGCCGTCCGGATAACGCTGCAAGGAAACGCTGCCGTAGTTGTTGTACAGCGCGGTGGGCGGGTCAAAGAATCCGGTGGAGTCGGTGTTCTTGTGGGAATAGGTGGCGAACCCGTAGGCGGTCAATCCTTCGCCCACACCCATCTCGCCGTTGGCCAGGAAGTTGTACTGGTCGGAGACACTGTTGGAGCCCCAGTTCCAGGTGCGATAGCGGTTGTTCTGCTCGCGCGGCGTGTTCACGCTGGTGTCGCCGCGATAAAAGATTCGGTTGTCCGGGTTGGTGTCGCTGGCCGGGTCCTGGCTGCCGGCATCGAAACTCAAAGTCAGGAAACCGTCATTCGGCAGTTCGAAGCCTTTCCAGCCGCTGTACTTGCGCTGCATGCCATCGCCCTTGTTGTAGCCACCGAAGCGGTAGCCGACGTTGCCGCCGTCGTCCTTTTGCTTGAGCACGATGTTGATCACCCCGGCAATCGCATCGGAGCCGTATTGAGCGGCGGCGCCGTCACGCAGGATCTCCACGTGGTCGATCGCGCTCAACGGGATCAGGCTCAAGTCCACCGCTGCCGCGCCACGACCGTTGGCCAGGCTCTGGCGGGTGATGTTGGCGCTGGTGTGGCGGCGCTTGCCATCCACCAATACCAGCACCTGGTCGGAAGCCAGGCCGCGCAGCGAGGCGCCCTGGGCGATGGAACCGGCAAATGCACCCTGGGGCGACTGCGGGAAGCTGAAGGACGGCGACAGTGCGGTCAGTGCGCCGGACAGGTCGGCAGCGCCGGTTTGCTGCAATTGCTCGCCGCTCAGCACATCTACCGGTGCGGCGCTTTGCAGGGCGGTGACGTCGCTGCGGCGGGTGCCGAGTACCACCACGGTGTCGAGCTTGTCGGTCTTGGCAGTGGGCTGCGCATCGGCGGCTACAGCAGGCACGGCAAGGCTGCCCATGACCAGCGCGATGGCGCCGGCCAACGGAGTACGTTGGAACATAGAAAGGTCCTTTCGAAGCGTGTTGACGATGGCGGCCGGGCGCTATGGCTCAAACAAAGAAGGTCAACTGTGGGAGCGGGCTTGCCTGCGATGATGGCGGCACAGCCACATAATGGTTGGCTGACCCACCGCTATCGCAGGCAAGCCAGCTCCCACATTTGATCTCCGGCGTTTGGTGAATAGTGTCCGGCGGCTGAAGTTAGAAGCGGCTGGTCACGCTCAGCCCCACGGTGCGTGGGTCGCCGTAAGTGATCACGTACTGCCCCAGCCCGCCGTTCGGCCGGCCATGCACCTGATAGCGGCGGTCGGTGAGGTTGTTCACAAACCCGGTGACGCTGAGTTTTTCGTCGGCGCTGTACCAGGTCAGGCGGCTGTTGGCCAAGGTGTAGTGCGGCTGGCTCAAGTCCTTGTCGGCGCTGCTCTGGCGGTCGGCGAGGAAGTATTCCTTGTCGCGAAAACTCACGTCGGCACCGGCCACCAGCTTGCCGCCGATTTCCAGCGGGATGGTGTAGTCGCCACCCAGCGACACCACGTTGCGCGGCGAGCGCACGAAGCTGTTGCCGCTGTAGTCACCCGTGACCGCACCGGTGTTGGGGTTGGTGTTTTTGAAGTCGGTGTATTCGGTATCCAGGAACGAAATCGCCGCCCGCAGGTGCAGGTAGTCGGTGGGTTGGCCTTCCAGTTCCAGCTCGGCGCCCTTGACCTTGCCCTTGGCGCCGTTGGTCAGCGCGGTGGTCAGTACGCCGTTGTTGACGGTCAGCAGGTTGACCTGAATGTCCGAGTAGTCGTAGTAGAAGATGTTCGCGTTGGCCGTCAGGCGATGGTTGAACCACTCGGACTTCACGCCGAATTCGTAGGCATCGAGTTGTTCCGGGTCCACCGTGGTCAGCTGCGACAGGCTGGTGGACAGCCCGGTGTTGAAGCCGCCCGAGCGGAAGCCGTGGGCATAGCGGAAGAACACCCGCACGTTGTCGTTGATCCGGTATTCCGGGGTCAGGTCATAGGTCCAGGCTTCCCAGGTCTTGTCTTCCTGGCGGTTGCCGTTGGTACCGACGCCGCCCAGGGGAATCAGCGGGCCATTGGCGGTGGCGCGCGTCAACTGAGTGAGGTTGAGGTCGATGTCTTTCTTTTCCTGGGTCCAGCGCAGGCCACCGGTCACGCTGAAGTTGTCGGTGAGGTCGTAGGTCAGGTTGCCGAACAGCGCGTAGCTGTCGGTGGTGTGGTTGTAATTGAGGTCGCGAAAGTCCGTCGCGCCGTTGACCTGGTTCGAGCCGGTGCCATTGGGTGTCGGGCCCGGGGCGATGAAGCGTCCGGCGCTGCTGTCCAGGTCTTCATGGAAATAGTGCGCGCCGGCCAACCAGCGCAGGGTTTCCTGCTGGGGCGAGGCCAGGCGGATTTCCTGGGAGTACTGGGTGTATTTGTTGTCGGCGGTAGAGGTGCCGTTGACCTCGTAGGGCGTGTAGTCGGCATCGCCACTGGACTGGCCGCGGATGTAGTCGTAGGCGCTGATGGACGTGAGGGTGTAATCGCCCAGGTGCCAGTTGAGGGTCAGCGAAGTACCGTCATGGTTGAGCTTGGAGTCGTCGTCCACGTTCAGCGCAATGTCGCGCCCGGCGGGGCGTGTGTAGCCCACGTTGTAGTAGCGGCCGAGGGTCAGCGCACCGTTGGCGCCGTCGCCCTTGAACTCGCGGCTGTGGATCTTCCACAGCGCGTCCAGGTCCGGGTTGAGCTGGGCGAAGAATTGCAGGCGTACGGCCTTTTTGTTGACGTCGCCGTAGGTGTGATCGTCGATCAGGTTTTTCTGGAAACCGTCGCGTTCCTCGGAGTACAGCGAGATCCGCGCCGCGAGTTTTTCCGGAACCAGGGTGCCGCCGATGGCGCCATTGACGATGCGTTCGTTCTTGCTGCCAAAACCGATCGTGCCATAGCCGTCGGTGTCGAAGGTCGGTTTCTTCGAGATGATATTCACCGCGCCGGCCGTGGTGTTCTTGCCATACAGCGTGCCTTGGGGGCCGCGCAGGATCTCGATGCGTTCGAGGTCAAACAGCGGGCCGCCACCGGCAATCGGTGCGTTCAGGTACACGTCATCGGCGTAGATGCCCACCGGGTACACAGTGGCCGCGCCGGTGTCGCCGGTGCCCAGGCCACGGATGTACCAGCGCGGGCGCCCGTCGCCGTCGGGGTTTTTCGCCGAGGCGTTGGGAATGAAGGTGGTGATATCGCCCATCGACCGCACGCCGTCGGCAATGATGCTGGTGCCTTGTACCGCCGACACCGCGACCGGAACCTCTTGCAGGGTTTCTTCCCGGTGTTGTGCGGTGACGGTCACGGTCTTCAGCGACGGTTCGGTTTTGCCTGCATCGTTTTCGGCAGCGTCGGCGGCCAGCAGATGTTCGCTGGCGGTGCCGCCTGCCAGCAGTAAAGCGAGCCACAGGCCCTTGGTGATTGGATTAAGTGTGTGCATTGAAATCTCCCCCGGAAAAGTTTCCTTGAAGGGGTTAGAGCAGAGATCGTGCCAAGCAGATTTCAGGGTCGATACATGGTTTTAAGATATTGATATATAACGATTAAAAAATTCAAGAAGAGGACGTTTTCGAACAATTGAAAGCGCAGCCGAAGGCCGCTTGAAAAGCCTGTCGAAGATTCAGCAGAAGTTGCTTGGAGGGTGCTGCTGGAGCAGCAGGGGAGGTGTTGCCGTAGCAGCTGTCGAGCCCCGGCGAGGCTGCGTAAACGGTGTATCTGACACACCGCAAACGCAGCCTCGCCTGGGCTCGACAGCTGCTACATGGGGGAGGTCAAACAGCCACGCGGGAGGTGGAGCCGATGACCTTTTCCAGCACGCTGAAATCAATCCAGTCGCGCACATCGAAGCGCCGTGGAATGAAGTTCCAGCGATGCAGGAAATCGGTGAAATCCTGCAAGGCTTCGATGGAGCGCGAATCGAGCGTGGTACGCAGCCGACGATGGGCATCTTCGCCGTAGGCCGCGGTTACCCAGTACTCGCTGGTGTTGAGTTCCTGTGCCAGGAAGCGCCGGGTCTCGTCCGGATTGGCCCAGGCCCATTGCTCGGTGCGCAGCACGGTGTCGACGATTTTCACGCTGGCGTCGAAGTGCTCCTGCAGCAGGTTGATGTCCACCGTCAGGGTGCGTGGCGTGCCGTTGTTGGAGCGGATCAGCGGGTCCGGGTGCGAACCGGTGTCCACCACCACATGCAGGCCGAACTCGTTGGCCAGGTGCACGGCGTGGGCACCCTTGAGGAAGATCGCGTCGATATCACCGCGCAGCAGGCCGATCAGTTCGTTGTTGCGGCGGCTGAAGCGGCTCACCCCCAGGCTCGCCGGGGAGCCGTAGACGTATTGCACCTGGTTGTCGCTGTAGGTGCCGCCGTAGGGGTAGTCCACCAGCTCTACGTCCGAGACTTCCAGGCCTTCGAGCTTGAGGGCGTTTTCCAGGCCGCGCAGGGCCTGGGCACGGGTGAAGTCGATCTGCACGTTGGCCCATTTCGGCAGGCCGAAGCGCCGGTTTTTCAAGTCGCGCACGCTGCGCACACCGCTTTCGGCGGTGGTCAGGATCAACTGCACCTCATCGCTCCACGATAGCCCCAGCACCCGGGTTTCCACGCCACTGGCGTAGGCCCAGATCGCCGGGATATTACCGCCGTGGCGCACCGAGTTTTTCAGGTGATGGTCGTAATGCGCCTCGCGAACTTCCCGTTCCGTGGACTCGCGCAACGACTGGATATTGGTGCCAAAAGGCAGGAACGCCTCGGCCAGGCGACCGGACTGCACAGCAATGCCAAGACCGGTGGGAACCGGGCTGTGGGTGTACCAGAGAGTATCGAGTGGTTTGCTCATAAGGGTCTTCGTTCAAATCCATGAAATAGGAAACCTTTGCAGGAGCCCGGCTTGCCGGCGATAAGGCCCGAAAGGTCAATACCCCATTCAAGGCCGTCATCGCCGGCAAGCCGGCTCCTACAGGGGTTAGCCTGCCAGCGCGGTTTTGCCGTTCAAGAGTGCTTCCAGCGGCCGTGCATCAATCCATTCACGCACGTCGAAGCTTTTCGGGATAAAGCGCCAGCGGTGCAGGAAATGCGTGAAGTCCTGCAGCGCGGCAATTGCCTGTTCATCAAGTTCGGTGCGCAGGCGCAAGTGGGCGTCGTTGCCGTAGGCGGCGGTGACCCAATACTCACTGCTGTTGGTTTCCTGGGCCAGGTAGCGCCGGGTTTCCTCCGGGTGGGTGTGGGCCCATTGCTCGGCGCGCAGGACCGAGTCAAGAATGCCGGTGGCTACGTCGAAGTGGTTTTCCAGCAGGTTCAGGTCCACCGCCAGGGTACGCGGCGTGCCGTTGTTGCTGCGGATCAGCGGGTCCGGGTGCGAGCCGGTGTCGATCACCGAGTGCAGGCCGAAATCATGAGCCTGTTGGGCGGCGTGGGCGCCCTTGAGGAAGATTGCATCGACTTCACCGCGCAGCAGGCCGATCAGCTCCAGGTTACGTTCGCTGACTTTTTGCGTGACTGGCGTACCGGCGATATTGCGCACCGGGGTATCGCTGAAGGTGCCGCCGTAGCGGAAGTTCTTCAGCTTCACGTCGCCGACTTTCAGGCCTTCCAGTGACAACGCGTTTTCCAGGCCGCGCAGGGCCTGGGCGCGGGTGAAGTCGATCTGTGCGCCGGCCCAGTCCGGCAAGCCGAAAGTACGGCCCTTGAGGTCCTTGACGGTTTTGATGCCGCTGTCCTGGCGGGTCAGGATCAGTTGCACTTCATCTGCCCACGACAGGCCGATCACTCGGGTTTCCCGGCCCTGGGCGCGGGCCCAGATCGCCGGGATATTGCCGCCATGGCGTACCGAATTGCGCAGGGTGTGATCGAAGTGCGATTCGCGCACCGCCTTGTCATCGGACTCACGCAGCGACTGCACCTCGGTGCCCAGGGCACCTACGGTGTCTTGCAGCCAGCCTTTTTGCACTGCAATGCCCAGGCCGGTGGGCACGGGGCAGCGGGTGTACCAGAGCGTATCGAGAGGTTGGGTCATCAGGAGTTCTCCCACAGCGTTCAGGCGCTGGCTTTCAAAGGTTGGATCGCCGGGCGTTGGTGCACAAGCGGCAGGACATCCTGGCCAATGCGCAACGCTTCTTCCAGGTGTGGATTGCCGGCGAGGATGAAGGTCGAGAAGCCGGCGTCGCGGTATTCCACCAGGCGCTCGGCGATGTTCTGGTGGCTGCCGACCAGGCCCACGGTCGGACCCGGTTTGGCTTTGGCGAAACCGGCCCACAGGTTGGGACCGATGATCAGGTCATCGAAGCGGTCGACGTTCTGGTGGTACGCGGTCTGGCGTGCGCCGCCGACCGAGTCCGAGCCGCTGGTAAAGCCCTTGGCGACCTGGCTGCTCTTGCCTTCGAGCTTGTCGAACTGGCGACGCAGGTCTTTCCAGGCTTGCTCCTCGGTCTCCCGGGCGAACAGGTCTACCCGCAGGCCGAAGCGCACGGTGCGGCCTTGTTTGTCGGCCAGTTCGCGCACGCGCTCGATGTGTGGCTTGAGCTTGTCGATGGGTTCGGCCCAGTTCAGGTACACGTCGGCGTGTTTGGCGGCGACGTCGAGGGCGGCGTCGGAGAAACCGGAGAAGTACACGCCGGGCTTGCGTTCGTGGTGCAGGCCGTGGGGCAGGGCGCCGTTTTCCAGTTGGTAGATATCACCGTTGTAGGAGAATTTTTCGTGCTCCCAGAGGCCCTGGATGATGTCGAGGAATTCGCCGGTGCGCTTGTAGCGCAGGTCGTGTTTGAGGAAGTCACCGTTGGCGCGCTGGCTGGCGGGGTTGCCGCCGGTGATGATGTTCCACTCTACGCGGCCACGGCTGAGGTTTTGCAGGATCGCGGCTTGTTGGGCGGCGTAGGCGGGCAGGGTCCAGGTGGCCTGGAAGGCGATCAGGAATTTGATGCGCCGGGTTTCTCGGGCCAGGGCGGCGGCGACGATCCATGGTTCGGGGCCGGTGGGCAGCAGGGCGCCTTCGAAGCCGGCGAGTTCGGCGGCTTTGGCGACCTGAGCGATGTAGTCGATGTAGGTGAAGTCGTCGGGTTGGCCGTTGGGCAGGCGGCCTGGTGCGATGTTGCCGGGGCGGTAGGTGGGGTTGCCGCGGTTGTGTTTGTCGGTGGTGAGTTGGGGGCCGTCGGTGCCCAGCGGCAGGCGCCAGAAGAATTCAGTGGTCATGGGTGCTCCGGTTCAGTCGTATTGGGTGCGGGGACCTTTGGGGATTGGGACTGCAACGGGCATGCCATGGGGGCTTGGGCCAACGGGGGCAGGGGGTTGTGGGTTTTTTGGGGGTGGGGGTGCGTCTGTAGCAACACTGGGTCAGCAGTGGGTGCTGTAGGTGAAGCACTTTGTGTACATATCCGTTGTTGCGGTCCGTACAAAAAGCGGCAAAGTAACCAAAGCGCTCTGCCCCGCCTGTCGGCGCCTCGCTGTGGCTCGGCGTTCCCTCACTC
>NZ_JACAQY010000022.1:221-3322 GCF_013386835.1 Pseudomonas sp. IPO3774 | reverse complement strand
TTGATTTCTAGTCTTTGATTAGATCGTTCTTTAAAAATTTGGGTATGTGATAGAAAGATAGACTGAACGTTACTTTCACTGGTAACGGATCAGGCTAAGGTAAAATTTGTAAGTAATTGCGAATTTTCGGCGAATGTCGTCTTCACAGTATAACCAGATTGCTTGGGGTTATATGGTCAAGTGAAGAAGCGCATACGGTGGATGCCTTGGCAGTCAGAGGCGATGAAAGACGTGGTAGCCTGCGAAAAGCTTCGGGGAGTCGGCAAACAGACTTTGATCCGGAGATGTCTGAATGGGGGAACCCAGCCATCATAAGATGGTTACCTTACACTGAATACATAGGTGTATGGAGCGAACCAGGGGAACTGAAACATCTAAGTACCCTGAGGAAAAGAAATCAACCGAGATTCCCTTAGTAGTGGCGAGCGAACGGGGACTAGCCCTTAAGTGGCTTTGAGATTAGCGGAACGCTCTGGAAAGTGCGGCCATAGTGGGTGATAGCCCTGTACGCGAAAATCTCTTAGTCATGAAATCGAGTAGGACGGAGCACGAGAAACTTTGTCTGAATATGGGGGGACCATCCTCCAAGGCTAAATACTACTGACTGACCGATAGTGAACTAGTACCGTGAGGGAAAGGCGAAAAGAACCCCGGAGAGGGGAGTGAAATAGATCCTGAAACCGTATGCGTACAAGCAGTGGGAGCAGACTTTGTTCTGTGACTGCGTACCTTTTGTATAATGGGTCAGCGACTTATTTTCAGTGGCGAGCTTAACCGAATAGGGGAGGCGTAGCGAAAGCGAGTCTTAATAGGGCGTCTAGTCGCTGGGAATAGACCCGAAACCGGGCGATCTATCCATGGGCAGGTTGAAGGTTGGGTAACACTAACTGGAGGACCGAACCGACTACCGTTGAAAAGTTAGCGGATGACCTGTGGATCGGAGTGAAAGGCTAATCAAGCTCGGAGATAGCTGGTTCTCCTCGAAAGCTATTTAGGTAGCGCCTCATGTATCACTGTAGGGGGTAGAGCACTGTTTCGGCTAGGGGGTCATCCCGACTTACCAAACCGATGCAAACTCCGAATACCTACAAGTGCCGAGCATGGGAGACACACGGCGGGTGCTAACGTCCGTCGTGAAAAGGGAAACAACCCAGACCGTCAGCTAAGGTCCCAAAGTTATGGTTAAGTGGGAAACGATGTGGGAAGGCTTAGACAGCTAGGAGGTTGGCTTAGAAGCAGCCACCCTTTAAAGAAAGCGTAATAGCTCACTAGTCGAGTCGGCCTGCGCGGAAGATGTAACGGGGCTCAAACCATACACCGAAGCTACGGGTATCACCTTCGGGTGATGCGGTAGAGGAGCGTTCTGTAAGCCTGTGAAGGTGAGTTGAGAAGCTTGCTGGAGGTATCAGAAGTGCGAATGCTGACATGAGTAACGATAATGGGTGTGAAAAACACCCACGCCGAAAGACCAAGGTTTCCTGCGCAACGTTAATCGACGCAGGGTTAGTCGGTCCCTAAGGCGAGGCTGAAAAGCGTAGTCGATGGAAAACAGGTTAATATTCCTGTACTTCTGGTTATTGCGATGGAGGGACGGAGAAGGCTAGGCCAGCTTGGCGTTGGTTGTCCAAGTTTAAGGTGGTAGGCTGGAATCTTAGGTAAATCCGGGATTCTAAGGCCGAGAGCTGATGACGAGTTATCTTTTAGATGACGAAGTGGTTGATGCCATGCTTCCAAGAAAAGCTTCTAAGCTTCAGGTAACCAGGAACCGTACCCCAAACCGACACAGGTGGTTGGGTAGAGAATACCAAGGCGCTTGAGAGAACTCGGGTGAAGGAACTAGGCAAAATGGCACCGTAACTTCGGGAGAAGGTGCGCCGGTGAGGGTGAAGGACTTGCTCCGTAAGCTCATGCCGGTCGAAGATACCAGGCCGCTGCGACTGTTTATTAAAAACACAGCACTCTGCAAACACGAAAGTGGACGTATAGGGTGTGACGCCTGCCCGGTGCCGGAAGGTTAATTGATGGGGTTAGCTAACGCGAAGCTCTTGATCGAAGCCCCGGTAAACGGCGGCCGTAACTATAACGGTCCTAAGGTAGCGAAATTCCTTGTCGGGTAAGTTCCGACCTGCACGAATGGCGTAACGATGGCGGCGCTGTCTCCACCCGAGACTCAGTGAAATTGAAATCGCTGTGAAGATGCAGTGTATCCGCGGCTAGACGGAAAGACCCCGTGAACCTTTACTATAGCTTTGCACTGGACTTTGAATTTGCTTGTGTAGGATAGGTGGGAGGCTTTGAAGCGTGGACGCCAGTTCGCGTGGAGCCAACCTTGAAATACCACCCTGGCAACTTTGAGGTTCTAACTCAGGTCCGTTATCCGGATCGAGGACAGTGTATGGTGGGTAGTTTGACTGGGGCGGTCTCCTCCTAAAGAGTAACGGAGGAGTACGAAGGTGCGCTCAGACCGGTCGGAAATCGGTCGTAGAGTATAAAGGCAAAAGCGCGCTTGACTGCGAGACAGACACGTCGAGCAGGTACGAAAGTAGGTCTTAGTGATCCGGTGGTTCTGTATGGAAGGGCCATCGCTCAACGGATAAAAGGTACTCCGGGGATAACAGGCTGATACCGCCCAAGAGTTCATATCGACGGCGGTGTTTGGCACCTCGATGTCGGCTCATCACATCCTGGGGCTGAAGCCGGTCCCAAGGGTATGGCTGTTCGCCATTTAAAGTGGTACGCGAGCTGGGTTTAGAACGTCGTGAGACAGTTCGGTCCCTATCTGCCGTGGACGTTTGAGATTTGAGAGGGGCTGCTCCTAGTACGAGAGGACCGGAGTGGACGAACCTCTGGTGTTCCGGTTGTCACGCCAGTGGCATTGCCGGGTAGCTATGTTCGGAATAGATAACCGCTGAAAGCATCTAAGCGGGAAACTAGCCTCAAGATGAGATCTCACTGGAACCTTGAGTTCCCTGAAGGGCCGTCGAAGACTACGACGTTGATAGGTTGGGTGTGTAAGCGCTGTGAGGCGTTGAGCTAACCAATACTAATTGCCCGTGAGGCTTGACCATATAACACCCAAGCAATTTGCGTCGAAGAGACCA
>NZ_JACAQY010000022.1:0-156 GCF_013386835.1 Pseudomonas sp. IPO3774 | reverse complement strand
GAATTTCTTGACGACCATAGAGCATTGGAACCACCTGATCCCATCCCGAACTCAGCAGTGAAACGATGCATCGCCGATGGTAGTGTGGGGTTTCCCCATGTGAGAGTAGGTCATCGTCAAGATTAAATTCCAGAACCCCTGATTGCTTATGCAGTC
>NZ_JACAQY010000021.1:98454-194508 GCF_013386835.1 Pseudomonas sp. IPO3774 | reverse complement strand
GCAGTCAGGGGTTTTGTTTTGCGCGGTCGGAAAATTTGGGTGGTCGAATTTCAAGCATCTTCAATGCTAACGTCCTGCCTTTCTATGCAATGGCCTAATGCATGGCTATCATGCGTGCCTCATTGTGAGGCGAGACCTGCATGCTGACGTTGTTGAAACTTCTAAAAGATGGTCGATTCCACTCCGGGGAGGCGCTCGGTGCTGCCTTGGGTGTCAGTCGCAGTGCTGTATGGAAGCAGCTTCAGCATCTCGAGGCGGAATTGGGTCTACCTATCCATAAAGTGCGGGGCAGGGGGTATCAGTTGGCTGCGCCCCTGATACTGTTAAGTGCCGATGAAATAGCTCGGCATGTACCTGTTCCTGCATGGCCTGTTCATATCTCTGACTCCATTGACTCTACCAATGCCGAGGCATTGCGGCTGATTGAATCGGGTCGCACTGCGCCATTTCTTGTGCTTTCAGAACAGCAAACTGCAGGCAGGGGAAGGCGCGGACGAAAGTGGGTCAGTCCTTTCGCTCAAAACGTCTACTACAGCCTTGTGATGCGGATCGAAGGCGGCATGCGTCAGTTGGAAGGGCTAAGCCTGGTGGTCGGACTTGCAGTTATGCAGGCGCTGCGCGACGCAGGTGTTCGTGGTGCAGGGTTGAAGTGGCCAAATGACGTTTTGGTCGGGCAGAAAAAGATCGCCGGAATTCTCCTGGAACTGGTCGGGGATCCCGCTGACGTCTGTCACGTCGTTATTGGTATCGGCATCAACGTGAACATGCAGAAGGCGGATGAGGTCGATCAGCAATGGAGCTCCGTACAGTTGGAGAGCGGCAGTGCTGTTGATCGCAACTACCTGGTAGCGCGTCTTGGAGTGCAGCTGCAGGCTTATCTTGAGCGTCACCAGGCATCTGGCTTTTCGGCAATCCAGGGTGAGTGGGAGCAAAGCCATTTATGGCAGGGCCGGCCTGTATCGCTCATCGCGGGCGTGAACCAGATTGACGGCGTGGTGCTGGGGGTCGATGGGCAAGGTGCATTACGGTTGAGCGTGGATGGTGTTGAGAAAGTATATAGCGGTGGTGAGCTAAGCCTGAGGTTGCGTGATGATTCTTGAGCTCGACTGTGGGAATAGCTTTATCAAATGGCGGGTACTTGAGTCGGATAAGGCTCGTATCTTTGCCGAAGGTGTCGTTGGGTCGGATGCCTCGCTGATCGACAGCCTGTTCGCGCTCACGGGGCTCGCGTTAAAAGACTGCCGGCTGGTGAGTGTTCGCGCTTCGGATGAGACGAGTCAACTGGTCGCTACCCTGGTCGAGGCATTTGGCGTCAAGGTGCTGTGTGCTGCTTCGGCGAGGCAGATGGGTGGGGTGCGGAACGGGTACGAAGATTTCGAGCGCCTGGGACTGGATCGTTGGCTCGCGATGCTGGGTGGGTTTCAGCTGGCGTCGGGCGCGTGCCTGGTGCTAGATTTTGGCACTGCCGCAACAGCAGACTTCATTTCCGCAGACGGTGAGCATCTCGGCGGTTTCATTTGTCCGGGGATGCCGCTGATGCGTAATCAGCTTCGAACACATACCCGCAAAATACGCTATGACGATATCGCCGCTGAACGGGCTCTTGAGGCGCTGTCTCCAGGGCGCACAACTGTGGAGGCGGTAGAGCGCGGCTGTACGCTCATGCTGAGGGGGTTTGTGTTGACCCAGCTGGAGTTGGCCCGAAGCTATTGGGGGAGCGATTTTACCGTCTTCCTTACCGGTGGGGACGCTGAGCTCGTGGCTGACGCTGTGCCTCACGGTAGGCTTGTCCCTGATCTGGTTTTTGTTGGCTTGGCGATGGCGTGCCCTTTGTCCTGAGGTTTTTATGCGTTGGCTGTTTCTGCTTTTGCTGGTCCTCAATGTCTTCTATTACATCTGGCATCAGCAGGAGGCCCCTCTGCGCGCTAAAGATGTCACGCCTTTGGCTCTCTATCGTGGTTCTCAGCAAGATATCCGCCTGTTGAGCGAATCGGCTGATGCGATGGTTCGGCGAGACAGGGCAAAAGCGCCTGATGCGCAGGCGACGTGCTTGTATATCGGCGGTTTGCCTGATCAGAAAGAGGCTCAGTCCGTTGAGCAGCGCCTCACCAGCCTGGATATCAAGGTCAGGCTGCAGTCTCTGAACCTGCCTGATGCGTCGGGATATTGGCTGCGAGTGGCCCCTGAAAGCAGGCGTCTGGCCGATGATCTGCCCTTTGAAAACCTTGTTAATGAATTCAATGAGTTAAAACATAAAATAATGCCGTGCGAAGGCATTGCAACCTTCGAATAGTTTGCATAGAATGGCGCCCGCTTCGCAGTGAAGACCTTCTAGGTCGACAGGGCGAAGCGAAGGTCAACGCAGCTAACCTCATATTTTTTAATGAGAAAATGCTTGACAGAAGGCTGGCATGATGTAGAATGCCGGCTCGCTTAGGAGGGGTTCCCGAGCGGCCAAAGGGATCAGACTGTAAATCTGACGTCTACGACTTCGAAGGTTCGAATCCTTCCCCCTCCACCATTTTAGCGTGAGCTGCAAGCTCCGCGGGTATAGTTTAGTGGTAGAACCTCAGCCTTCCAAGCTGATGATGCGGGTTCGATTCCCGCTACCCGCTCCAAGTTTGCAGGTTGTGCAAGTTGTTTCGCTCTTGTAGCTCAGTTGGTAGAGCACACCCTTGGTAAGGGTGAGGTCAGCGGTTCAAATCCGCTCAAGAGCTCCATATAACAAGGCAGATATGAAAATATCTGCCTTTGTTTTAACAGCTACATCCGGTTGAATATGCCCTCTCTCGCTGTTTTGTTTGGGTGGGTTTCAGGTCTGCAGGGGTTTGTTGTTGTAAAGTCTTTTTCAGATCGGCATAATTGTCGGCCTGATTTTGTTTTAGGTCAGTAGCTCAATTGGCAGAGCGACGGTCTCCAAAACCGTAGGTTGGGGGTTCGATTCCCTCCTGACCTGCCAGATTCACTTGGTGTGTCTGGCTTTCTTTTCACAGGATCTTCATAGATGACTCCTAAGGCTGAAGCTCAAGGCTCTCGCTTCGATCTGCTCAAGTGGCTTGTAGTAGTCGCTGTTGTGGTTGTAGGCGTTGTTGGCAACCAGTACTACTCTGGGTCGCCAATCCTGTACCGTGTCCTCGCATTGCTCGCCCTTGCTGCTGTTGCTGCCTTTGTTGGCCTGCAGACTGCAAAAGGCAAGTCGTTTGCGGTCCTGGTGAAGGAAGCTCGTACCGAGATCCGTAAAGTCGTTTGGCCGACTCGCCAAGAAACCACGCAGACCACGTTGATCGTGGTGGCTGTTGTTCTGGTTATGGCGTTGCTGTTGTGGGGGCTTGATTCCCTGCTCGGCTGGCTTGTTTCCTTGATTGTTGGCTAAGGGTGTCCCGTGGCTAAGCGTTGGTACGTTGTGCATGCTTACTCGGGTTACGAGAAGCATGTCATGCGCTCTTTGCTAGAGCGCGTAAAGCTGGCAGGCATGGAAGATGGCTTCGGCGAAATTCTGGTTCCCACTGAAGAAGTGGTTGAAATGCGTAATGGCCAGAAACGCAAAAGCGAACGTAAGTTCTTCCCTGGCTACGTGCTGGTTCAAATGGACATGAATGAGGGTACTTGGCACTTGGTCAAGGACACTCCTCGCGTCATGGGTTTCATCGGCGGTACCGCTGATAAGCCTGCTCCGATCACTGACAAAGAAGCAGAAGCAATTCTGCGTCGCGTTGCTGATGGTAGCGACAAGCCCAAGCCGAAGACGTTGTTCGAGCCGGGTGAGGTTGTTCGTGTCACAGATGGTCCGTTCGCTGATTTTAACGGCACCGTCGAAGAAGTTAACTACGAAAAGAGCCGGATCCAAGTGGCAGTGCTCATTTTCGGTCGCTCTACTCCGGTAGAGCTAGAGTTCAGCCAGGTCGAAAAAGTCTAGCTGAGCAAGCATCCCAACCCCGCAGCCTTAGGCTGTGGGGTTTTGTCGTCACTGGGATAAACGCGCAAGTAACCGGGGAGCCTTTCGAGGCGTTCGAACCCGTAATTGGAGTGCCTCATGGCCAAGAAGATTACCGCTTACATCAAGCTGCAAGTGAAGGCCGCTCAGGCCAACCCAAGCCCACCTGTTGGTCCAGCTCTGGGTCAGCACGGCGTGAACATCATGGAATTCTGCAAGGCCTTCAACGCCCGTACTCAGGGTATTGAGCCAGGTCTGCCGACTCCAGTGATCATCACTGTATACAGCGACCGTAGCTTCACCTTCGAAACCAAGTCGACCCCGGCTTCGGTTCTGTTGAAGAAAGCTGCTGGTCTGACTAGCGGTTCCGCTCGTCCTAACACCGTTAAGGTTGGCACCGTGACCCGTGCTCAGCTGGAAGAAATCGCGAAAACCAAAAACGCGGATCTGACTGCAGCTGATATGGATGCAGCCGTGCGTACCATCGCCGGTTCTGCTCGTAGCATGGGCCTTAACGTGGAGGGTGTGTAATGGCTAAGCTGACCAAGCGCCAAAAGGCTATCGCCGGCAAAATCGAAGCGGGCAAGTCCTACAATTTTGTAGACGCTGCTGCTCTGCTGACCGAGCTGTCGACTGTCAAGTTCAGCGAGTCTGTTGACGTTGCTGTAAACCTGGGCGTTGACCCACGTAAATCCGACCAGGTCGTTCGTAGCGCTACTGTGCTGCCACACGGTACTGGCAAGACCGTACGTGTAGCTGTCTTCACCCAAGGCCCAGCAGCTGAAGCTGCTCTGGCCGCCGGCGCCGATCGCGTTGGCATGGACGACCTGGCTGCCGAAATGAAAGGCGGCGACCTGAACTATGACGTCGTAATTGCTTCCCCGGATGCAATGCGCGTTGTAGGTCAGCTGGGTCAGATCCTTGGTCCACGTGGTCTGATGCCTAACCCTAAAGTCGGCACCGTGACTCCAGACGTAGCTACCGCGGTTAAAAACGCCAAGGCTGGTCAGGTTCGTTATCGCACCGACAAAAACGGCATCATTCACACCTCCGTTGGCAAAGTCGGCTTTGATGCCGTCAAGCTGAAGGAAAACGTTGAAGCCCTGATCGCTGATCTGAAGCGTATCAAGCCAGCTTCCTCGAAAGGTATCTACGTCAAGCGCGTTACCCTGAGCACCACTATGGGCCCAGGTCTGGTCATCGACCAAGGCTCGCTGGACGTATAAGACACAAATTGGCGCAAGTAATTGCGCCAATTGAAAGATTGGGGTCCCTGCCTGGCGGGGGCTATCCAAGACCGTAGGCGACGCAAGTCTTAAACCACAAGCCTACGCAGATGGTGCTCCCGGTTCCTTACCGAATCAGACACCAAAACGACATCCGGCCCAGGCCAGATGAAACGGTAACAAGCAGGAGTTAAACCCGTGGCAATTAATCTCGAAGACAAGAAGGCCATCGTCGCTGAAGTCAACGAGGCTGCCAAAGCTGCTCTGTCCGCTGTCGTGGCTGATGCCCGTGGTGTGACAGTAAGCGCTATGACCGGACTCCGTAAAGAGGCTCGTGAAGCTGGCGTATACGTACGTGTTGTACGTAACACCCTGCTCAAGCGCGCTGTTGCTGACACTGAATACAGTGTCCTCAACGACGTGTTCACTGGCCCGACCCTGATTGCGTTCTCCAAGGAACATCCTGGCGCTGCTGCCCGGTTGTTCAAGGAATTCGCCAAGGGTCAGGATAAGTTCGAGATCAAGGCAGCTGCGTTCGAGGGCAAGTTCCTCGCAGCTAACCAAATCGACGTACTGGCAACACTGCCGACCCGTAACGAAGCTATTTCTCAGCTGATGAGCGTGATTCAAGGCGCTACCAGCAAGTTGGCTCGTACTCTGGCCGCAGTTCGCGAGCAAAAAGAAGCTGCCGCAGCCTAAGGCTGAGCATCTCCTCTCGCGTATTTTTGTTTATTTCGATGGCCGCGTAGGCCGTCCCCCAATTCAGGAATTACAGCAATGTCTATCTCCCAAGACGATATCCTCAACGCCGTAGCTGAAATGTCGGTTCTGCAGGTTGTTGAGCTGATCAAAGCTTTCGAAGAAAAATTCGGTGTTTCCGCTGCCGCTGCTTCGGCTGGCCCAGCTGTTGCCGCTGTTGCTGCTGAAGAGCAAACCGAATTCAACGTCATGCTGCTGGAAGCTGGCGAGAAGAAAGTAAACGTGATCAAGGCAGTACGTGAACTGACCGGTCTGGGCCTGAAAGAAGCCAAGGCAGTAGTTGACGGCGCCCCTGCCCAGGTTCTGGAAGCAGTGTCGAAAGACGCAGCTGACAAAGCTAAAGCAGTGCTGGAAGAAGCAGGCGCTAAAGTCGAGCTGAAGTAAGCATCGACCTTGCGTCTCCAGCCCAAGCGTTAAGCTGAAGGCTGATGGCTGGTGGCTCTTGCCACCGGCCTTTTTCCGTTATTGGCAATCGACTCGGTCGTCGCCTATAACGCGCTGTAACCACCCGATGCGGTGGCGCAAACCATGGGGTTTGCAAGATTTTCTGGCTGCTCCCGTCGGGAGGGGCCAAACAAGCAGGTGACCAAGCTGGGGAACGCTGATGGCTTACTCATATACTGAGAAAAAACGTATCCGCAAGGACTTTAGCAAGTTGCCGGACGTCATGGATGTCCCGTACCTTCTGGCTATCCAGCTGGATTCGTATCGTGAATTCTTGCAGGCGGGAGCGACCAAAGATCAGTTCCGCGACGTGGGCCTGCATGCGGCCTTCAAATCCGTTTTCCCGATCATCAGCTACTCCGGCAATGCTGCGCTGGAGTACGTCGGTTATCGCCTGGGCGAACCGGCATTTGATGTCAAAGAATGCGTGTTGCGCGGTGTTACGTACGCCGTACCTTTGCGGGTAAAAGTCCGTCTGATCATCTTCGACAAAGAGTCGTCGAACAAAGCGATCAAGGACATCAAAGAGCAAGAAGTCTACATGGGTGAAATCCCCCTGATGACTGAGAACGGTACCTTCGTTATCAACGGTACCGAGCGCGTTATCGTTTCCCAGCTGCACCGTTCCCCGGGCGTGTTCTTTGACCACGACCGCGGCAAGACGCACAGCTCCGGCAAGCTCCTGTACTCCGCGCGGATCATTCCGTACCGCGGTTCGTGGTTGGACTTCGAGTTCGACCCGAAAGACTGCGTGTTCGTGCGTATCGACCGTCGTCGCAAGCTGCCGGCCTCGGTACTGCTGCGCGCGCTCGGCTATACCACTGAGCAAGTGCTGGACGCTTTCTACACCACTAACGTATTCCACCTGAGCGGCGAAACCCTCAGCCTGGAGTTGGTGCCTCAGCGCCTGCGTGGTGAGATTGCCGTTCTGGACATCCAGGACGACAAAGGCAAGGTCATCGTTGAAGCCGGCCGTCGTATTACCGCGCGCCACATCAACCAGATCGAAAAAGCCGGTATCAAGACGCTGGAAGTGCCTCTGGACTACGTCCTGGGTCGCACCACCGCCAAGGTCATCGTGCACCCGGCCACCGGCGAAATCCTGGCTGAATGCAACACCGAGCTGAACACCGAGATCCTGGCGAAAATCGCCAAGTCCCAGGTTGTTCGCATCGAGACCCTGTACACCAATGACATCGACTGCGGCCCGTTCGTCTCCGACACCCTGAAGATCGACTCCACCAGCAACCAATTGGAAGCGCTGGTCGAGATCTATCGCATGATGCGTCCTGGCGAGCCACCAACCAAAGACGCTGCCGAGACCCTGTTCAACAACCTGTTCTTCAGCCCTGAGCGCTATGACCTGTCTGCGGTCGGCCGGATGAAGTTCAACCGTCGTATCGGTCGTACCGAGATCGAAGGTTCGGGCGTGCTGTGCAAGGAAGACATCGTCGCGGTACTGAAGACCCTGGTCGACATCCGTAACGGCAAAGGCATCGTCGATGACATCGACCACCTGGGTAACCGTCGTGTTCGCTGCGTAGGCGAAATGGCCGAGAACCAGTTCCGCGTTGGCCTGGTACGTGTTGAGCGTGCGGTCAAAGAGCGTCTGTCGATGGCCGAAAGCGAAGGCCTGATGCCGCAAGACCTGATCAACGCCAAGCCAGTGGCTGCGGCGGTGAAAGAGTTCTTCGGTTCCAGCCAGCTCTCGCAGTTCATGGACCAGAACAACCCGCTCTCCGAGATCACCCACAAGCGCCGTGTTTCCGCACTGGGCCCGGGCGGTCTGACTCGTGAGCGTGCAGGCTTTGAAGTCCGTGACGTACACCCGACTCACTACGGTCGTGTATGCCCGATTGAAACGCCGGAAGGTCCGAACATCGGCCTGATCAACTCCCTGGCTGCCTATGCGCGCACCAACCAGTACGGCTTCCTCGAGAGCCCGTACCGCGTGGTGAAAGACGCACTGGTCACCGACGAGATCGTGTTCCTGTCCGCCATCGAAGAAGCTGATCACGTGATCGCTCAGGCTTCGGCCACGATGAACGACAAGAAAATGCTGATCGACGAGCTGGTAGCTGTTCGTCACTTGAACGAGTTCACCGTCAAGGCGCCGGAAGACGTCACCTTGATGGACGTATCGCCGAAGCAGGTAGTTTCGGTTGCAGCGTCGCTGATCCCGTTCCTGGAACACGATGACGCCAACCGTGCGTTGATGGGTTCCAACATGCAGCGTCAAGCTGTACCGACCCTGCGCGCTGACAAGCCGCTGGTAGGTACCGGCATGGAGCGTAACGTAGCCCGTGACTCCGGCGTTTGCGTCGTGGCTCGTCGTGGCGGCGTGATCGACTCCGTTGATGCCAGCCGTATCGTGGTTCGTGTTGCCGATGACGAAGTTGAAACTGGCGAAGCCGGTGTCGACATCTACAACCTGACCAAATACACCCGCTCCAACCAGAACACCTGCATCAACCAGCGTCCGCTGGTCAGCAAGGGTGATCGGGTTCAGCGCAGCGACATCATGGCAGACGGTCCGTCCACCGATATGGGTGAGCTGGCACTGGGTCAGAACATGCGCATCGCGTTCATGGCCTGGAACGGTTACAACTTCGAAGACTCCATCTGCCTGTCCGAGCGTGTGGTTCAGGAAGATCGCTTCACCACGATCCACATTCAGGAACTGACCTGTGTGGCGCGTGACACCAAGCTTGGGCCAGAGGAAATCACTGCAGACATCCCGAACGTGGGTGAAGCTGCACTGAACAAGCTGGACGAAGCCGGTATCGTTTACGTAGGTGCTGAAGTTGGCGCAGGCGACATTCTGGTAGGTAAGGTCACTCCGAAAGGCGAGACCCAACTGACTCCGGAAGAGAAGCTGTTGCGTGCCATCTTCGGTGAAAAAGCCAGCGACGTTAAAGACACTTCCCTGCGTGTACCTACCGGTACCAAGGGCACTGTCATCGACGTACAGGTCTTCACCCGTGACGGCGTTGAGCGTGATGCTCGTGCGCTGTCCATCGAGAAGACCCAACTCGACGAGATCCGCAAGGATCTGAACGAAGAGTTCCGTATCGTTGAAGGCGCGACCTTCGAACGTCTGCGTTCCGCCCTGGTAGGCCACAAGGCTGAAGGCGGCGCAGGTCTGAAGAAAGGTCAGGACATCACCGACGAAGTACTCGACGGTCTTGAGCACGGGCAGTGGTTCAAACTGCGCATGGCTGAAGATGCTCTGAACGAGCAGCTCGAGAAGGCCCAGGCCTACATCGTCGATCGTCGCCGTCTGCTGGACGACAAGTTCGAAGACAAGAAGCGCAAACTGCAGCAGGGCGATGACCTGGCTCCAGGCGTGCTGAAAATCGTCAAGGTTTACCTGGCAATCCGTCGCCGCATCCAGCCGGGCGACAAGATGGCCGGTCGTCACGGTAACAAAGGTGTGGTCTCCGTGATCATGCCGGTTGAAGACATGCCGCACGATGCCAATGGCACCCCGGTAGACGTCGTCCTCAACCCGTTGGGCGTACCTTCGCGTATGAACGTTGGTCAGATCCTTGAAACCCACCTGGGCCTCGCGGCCAAAGGTCTGGGCGAGAAGATCAACCGTATGATCGAAGAGCAGCGCAAGGTCGCAGACCTGCGTAAGTTCCTGCACGAGATCTACAACGAGATCGGCGGTCGCAACGAAGAGCTGGACACCTTCTCCGACCAGGAAATCCTGGATCTGGCGAAGAACCTGCGCGGCGGCGTTCCAATGGCTACCCCGGTGTTCGACGGTGCCAAGGAAAGCGAAATCAAGGCCATGTTGAAACTGGCAGACCTGCCAGAAAGCGGCCAGATGCAGCTGTTCGACGGCCGTACCGGCAACAAGTTTGAGCGCCCGGTTACTGTTGGCTACATGTACATGCTGAAGCTGAACCACTTGGTAGACGACAAGATGCACGCTCGTTCTACCGGTTCGTACAGCCTGGTTACCCAGCAGCCGCTGGGTGGTAAGGCTCAGTTCGGTGGTCAGCGTTTCGGGGAGATGGAGGTCTGGGCACTGGAAGCATACGGTGCTGCTTACACTCTGCAAGAAATGCTCACAGTGAAGTCGGACGATGTGAACGGTCGGACCAAGATGTACAAAAACATCGTGGACGGCGATCACCGTATGGAGCCGGGCATGCCCGAGTCTTTCAACGTGTTGATCAAAGAAATTCGTTCCCTCGGCATCGATATCGATCTGGAAACCGAATAACACGTGACGCGAATCGAGAGCGGGGCTGTTTAGCCCGCTCTCTGCTCCGCCAGGAGGAAAGGCCTTGAAAGACCTACTGAATTTGCTGAAAAACCAGGGTCAAGTCGAAGAGTTCGACGCCATCCGTATTGGGTTGGCATCGCCTGAGATGATCCGTTCGTGGTCGTTCGGTGAAGTTAAAAAGCCGGAAACCATCAACTACCGTACGTTCAAACCAGAGCGTGACGGCCTGTTCTGCGCCAAGATCTTTGGCCCGGTAAAGGATTACGAGTGCCTGTGCGGTAAGTACAAGCGCTTGAAGCACCGTGGTGTGATCTGCGAGAAGTGCGGCGTTGAAGTTGCACTGGCCAAGGTTCGTCGTGAGCGCATGGCGCACATCGAGCTGGCTTCGCCGGTTGCCCACATCTGGTTCCTGAAATCATTGCCGTCCCGTATCGGCTTGCTGATGGACATGACCCTGCGTGATATCGAGCGCGTTCTCTACTTCGAGAGCTATGTCGTTATCGATCCAGGCATGACCACCCTTGAAAAGGGTCAGCTGCTGAACGACGAGCAGTACTTCGAAGCGCTGGAAGAGTTCGGCGACGATTTCGATGCCCGCATGGGTGCCGAAGCTGTCCGCGAACTGCTGCACGCTATCGACCTGGAACACGAGATTGGCCGTCTGCGTGAAGAAATTCCGCAAACCAACTCCGAAACCAAGATCAAGAAACTGTCCAAGCGTCTGAAGTTGATGGAAGCCTTCCAGGGTTCCGGCAACTTGCCAGAGTGGATGGTGCTGACCGTTCTGCCGGTTCTGCCGCCAGACCTGCGTCCGCTGGTGCCGTTGGATGGTGGTCGCTTCGCGACTTCCGACCTCAACGACCTGTACCGTCGCGTGATCAACCGTAACAACCGCTTGAAGCGTCTGCTCGACCTGTCCGCTCCGGACATCATCGTGCGCAACGAAAAGCGTATGTTGCAGGAAGCTGTCGATGCCCTGCTCGACAACGGTCGTCGTGGCCGCGCTATCACCGGTTCGAACAAGCGTCCTCTGAAATCCCTGGCTGACATGATCAAGGGTAAGCAGGGTCGTTTCCGTCAGAACTTGCTCGGTAAGCGTGTTGACTACTCCGGTCGTTCGGTAATTACCGTAGGCCCGACCCTGCGTCTGCACCAGTGCGGTCTGCCGAAGAAGATGGCTCTCGAGCTGTTCAAGCCGTTCATTTTCGGCAAGCTGGAAATGCGTGGTCTCGCGACCACCATCAAAGCTGCCAAGAAAATGGTCGAGCGCGAGCTGCCAGAGGTTTGGGACGTTCTCGCTGAAGTGATCCGTGAACACCCGGTTCTCCTCAACCGTGCACCGACCCTTCACCGTCTGGGTATCCAGGCGTTTGAACCAGTACTGATCGAAGGTAAGGCTATCCAGCTGCACCCGCTGGTCTGTGCTGCGTACAACGCCGACTTCGACGGCGACCAAATGGCCGTGCACGTACCGCTGACGCTGGAAGCCCAGCTGGAAGCGCGTGCGTTGATGATGTCGACCAACAACATTCTGTCGCCAGCCAACGGTGAGCCAATCATCGTTCCGTCGCAGGACGTTGTATTGGGTCTGTACTACATGACTCGTGAAGCGATCAACGCCAAGGGCGAAGGTCGTGTGTTCGCGGATCTGCAGGAAGTTGACCGTGTGTTCCGTGCCGGCGAAGCCGCACTGCACGCCAAGGTTAAAGTCCGCATCCACGAAACCATCAACGATCGTGACGGTGGCAGCGTCAAGAACACCCGTATCGTCGACACCACTGTCGGCCGTGCGCTGCTGTTCCAGGTTGTTCCACCTGGCCTGTCGTACGACGTGGTCAACCAGCCAATGAAGAAAAAGGCGATCTCCAAGCTGATCAACCAGTGCTACCGCGTGGTTGGTTTGAAAGAGACCGTTATCTTCGCTGACCAGTTGATGTACACCGGTTTTGCTTATTCGACCATTTCCGGCGTTTCCATCGGTGTTAACGACTTCGTTATCCCGGACGAGAAAGCCGCCATCATCGGTGCTGCCACCGATGAAGTGAAAGAGATCGAAAGCCAGTACGCCTCCGGCCTGGTAACCCAGGGCGAGAAGTACAACAAAGTGATCGACCTTTGGTCCAAGGCCAACGACGAAGTGTCGAAGGCGATGATGTCGAACCTCTCGAAAGAGCGTGTTATCGACCGTCATGGCGTGGAAGTCGATCAAGAGTCGTTCAACTCGATGTACATGATGGCCGACTCGGGCGCACGGGGTTCTGCTGCGCAGATCCGTCAGCTCGCCGGTATGCGTGGCCTGATGGCCAAGCCGGACGGTTCCATCATCGAAACGCCGATTACTGCGAACTTCCGTGAAGGTTTGAGCGTACTTCAGTACTTCATCTCGACTCACGGTGCTCGTAAAGGTCTGGCGGATACCGCGTTGAAAACCGCTAACTCCGGTTACCTGACTCGTCGTCTGGTAGACGTTGCGCAAGACTTGGTTGTGACTGAAGTTGACTGCGGCACCGAACACGGTCTGCTGATGACTCCGCACATCGAAGGCGGCGACGTTGTAGAACCGTTGGGTGAGCGCGTACTGGGTCGAGTAATCGCCCGTGACGTATTCAAGCCAGGTACCGAGGAAGTCATCGTTCCTGCCGGCACCCTGGTAGACGAGAAGTGGGTCGAGTTCATCGAACTCAACAGCATCGACGAAGTGATTGTTCGCTCGCCGATCAGCTGCGAAACCCGCTACGGCATTTGCGCCAAGTGCTACGGCCGTGACTTGGCTCGTGGTCACCAGGTGAACATCGGTGAAGCGGTCGGCGTTATCGCTGCCCAGTCCATCGGTGAGCCGGGTACCCAGCTGACCATGCGTACGTTCCACATCGGTGGTGCGGCAAGCCGGACCTCCGCAGCCGACAGCGTTCAGGTGAAGAATGGCGGTACCGTCCGTCTGCACAACCTGAAGCACGTTGAGCGAGTGGATGGCCACCTGGTTGCTGTGTCCCGCTCCGGTGAGCTGGCAATCGCTGATGACTACGGTCGTGAGCGTGAGCGTTACAAGCTGCCGTACGGTGCTGTGATTTCGGTTAAAGAAGGTGACAAGGTCGACGCTGGCGCAATCGTGGCCAAGTGGGATCCGCACACTCACCCAATCGTTACCGAAATGAAAGGTACCGTGACCTACGTGGGCATGGAAGAAGGCATCACGATCAAGCGTCAGACTGACGAATTGACCGGTATGACCAACATTGAAGTACTCGACGCCAAAGACCGTCCAGCTGCAGGCAAAGATATCCGTCCTGCCGTGAAGATGGTTGATGACAACGGCAAGGATCTGTTGCTGCCAGGCACTGACGTTATCGCTCAGTACTTCCTGCCAGCCAACGCCCTGGTCGGTGTTGCGGATGGTGCGAAGATCGCGATCGGTGATGTTATCGCTCGTATCCCGCAAGAAACTTCGAAGACCCGTGACATCACCGGTGGTCTGCCGCGTGTTGCCGACTTGTTCGAAGCTCGTCGTCCGAAAGAAGCGTCGATTCTGGCTGAAGTCAGCGGCACCATCGCGTTCGGTAAAGAGACCAAGGGCAAGCGCCGCCTGGTTATCACCCCGAACGACGGTAGCGATCCGTACGAAGAGCTGATTCCGAAGTGGCGTCACCTGAACGTCTTCGAAGGCGAACAGGTAAACCGCGGCGAAGTTATCTCCGACGGCCCGAGCGATCCACACGACATCCTGCGTCTGCTGGGTGTGAGTGCGCTGGCCAAGTACATCGTTAACGAGATCCAGGACGTTTACCGTCTGCAAGGCGTGAAGATCAACGATAAGCACATCGAGACCATCCTGCGTCAGATGCTGCGTAAAGTTGAAATCGCTGAATCCGGCGATTCGAGTTTCATCAAGGGCGACCAGATGGAACTGACTCACGTACTGGTAGAGAACGAGCGCCTGGCGAACGACGAGAAATTCGTTTCCAAGTTCACTCGTGTGTTGCTGGGTATCACCAAGGCGTCGTTGTCCACTGAGTCGTTCATCTCGGCGGCCTCCTTCCAGGAGACCACTCGCGTACTGACCGAAGCAGCGGTAACCGGCAAGCGCGATTACCTGCGCGGCCTGAAAGAAAACGTGGTTGTGGGTCGTCTGATCCCGGCCGGTACCGGTTTGGCCTACCACAGCGAGCGTAAGCGTCGCCGTGAACTCGACAAGCCGTTGCGCGTAAGCGCCAGTGAAGTGGAAGCTGCACTGACCGAAGCGCTGAACTCAAGCGGTAACTGAGTTCTGCGGTAAATAAGACCGGGCCCTGGCAGCCCCGTTCGTCGGATCGAGACAGATTTGTCCCGGTTCGATGGAAGGGGAGGTCGGGGCCTTGCCTTGACTGGGGACAAGATCCTCTTTAGACTCTTGTACCCCTAAATTTGGCGGGAATTCGTTCCTGCCATTTTGCTTTTCTTGCAAGACAATAGCGTCGCAAGACAACAGTGGAGCTAGTAGATGGCAACTATCAACCAGCTGGTACGTCAGCCGCGTAAGCGTATCGTCGAGAAATCCGACGTGCCTGCGCTGCAGAACTGCCCGCAACGTCGTGGCGTATGCACTCGCGTGTATACCACTACGCCGAAAAAACCTAACTCGGCACTGCGTAAAGTATGCCGTGTGCGCCTGACCAACGGTTTCGAGGTTTCCTCGTACATCGGCGGTGAAGGTCACAACCTGCAAGAGCACAGCGTGGTACTGATCCGCGGCGGTCGTGTAAAAGACTTGCCAGGTGTTCGTTACCACACCGTACGCGGCTCCTTGGATACTTCCGGCGTTAAAGGTCGTAACCAGGGTCGTTCGAAGTACGGTACCAAGAAGCCTAAGTAGTAGCGGCTTTTTGTAAAACTGAATCATCTTATTTTCTGAGTCGATAAGAGTAAGGTCGGAGGCGTCCCGAAAGGGCACCGATTCCGAGCGAACCTGAAGACCGTTTGAGGGCTTATCCATGCCAAGAAGACGCGTAGCAGCCAAGCGCGAAGTGCTTGACGATCCAAAATACGGAAGCCAAATCCTGGCCAAGTTCATGAACCACGTAATGGAAAGCGGCAAGAAAGCCGTTGCCGAGCGTATCGTTTATGGCGCGCTGGAAAAGGTTAAAGAACGCAAGAACAGCGACCCCCTGGAAATCTTCGAGAAAGCTCTCGACGCCATCGCTCCGCTGGTCGAAGTGAAGTCGCGCCGTGTAGGCGGTGCTACTTACCAGGTTCCGGTTGAAGTTCGCCCGTCCCGTCGTAACGCTTTGGCAATGCGCTGGTTGGTAGACTTCGCCCGTAAGCGCGGCGAGAAGTCTATGGCCCTGCGTTTGGCTGGCGAACTGTTGGACGCTGCTGAAGGTAAAGGTGCTGCTGTTAAGAAGCGTGAAGACGTGCACCGTATGGCTGAAGCCAACAAAGCTTTCTCGCACTACCGCTTCTAATTCTAGCTTCACTAATTTTGCGAGGGCTTTATGGCTCGTACTACTCCGATTAGCCGCTACCGTAACATCGGTATCGTTGCTCACGTGGATGCTGGTAAAACCACCACCACCGAGCGCGTACTGTTTTACACCGGCAAAAGTCACAAAATGGGCGAGGTGCATGACGGCGCCGCGACCACAGACTGGATGGTTCAGGAGCAGGAGCGTGGTATTACCATTACTTCTGCTGCTATTACCGCCTTCTGGAAAGGTTCCGAGAAGCAGTACAAGGACGAGCACCGCTTCAACGTAATCGATACCCCGGGCCACGTAGACTTCACCATTGAAGTTGAGCGTTCCCTGCGCGTACTCGACGGCGCTGTCGTTGTGTTCTGCGGTACTTCGGGTGTTGAGCCTCAGTCGGAAACCGTATGGCGTCAGGCCAACAAGTACGGCGTTCCACGTCTTGTTTACGTAAACAAGATGGACCGTGCTGGTGCCAACTTCCTGCGCGTGATCGGTCAGATCAAACAGCGTCTGGGTCACACTCCGGTGCCAATCCAGTTGGCTATCGGTTCCGAAGACAACTTCCAGGGTCAGATCGATCTGATCAACATGGAAGCTGTTTACTGGAATGACGCTGACAAAGGCATGGTTCCTGTTCGTAAGCCTATCCCTGCAGAACTGCAGGAGCTGGCTGACGAGTGGCGTAACAACATGGTTGAGGCTGCTGCCGAAGCCAGCGAAGAGCTGATGAACAAGTACCTCGAAGGTGAAGAACTCACCAACGTGGAAATCAAGGCCGCTCTGCGTCAGCGTACTATCGCTGGTGAGATCGTTCTGGCTGTTTGCGGTTCTTCCTTCAAGAACAAGGGTGTTCCCCTGGTTCTCGACGCCGTTATCGACTACCTGCCTGCTCCAACCGACATTCCTGCTATCAAGGGTACCAACCCTGATAACGAGGAAGAAGAGATGGAGCGTCACGCCGATGACAGCGAGCCGTTCTCGGCTCTGGCGTTCAAGATCGCTACTGACCCATTCGTGGGTACTTTGACCTTCGTCCGCGTTTACTCGGGCGTGTTGGCCTCCGGCGACGGCGTGATCAACTCGGTTAAAGGCAAGAAAGAGCGTGTGGGTCGTATGGTGCAAATGCACGCAAACGCCCGTGAAGAGATCAAGGAAGTACGCGCTGGTGACATCGCGGCCCTGATCGGCATGAAGGACGTCACCACTGGTGAGACCTTGTGCGACGCTGCCAAGCCAATCATCCTGGTTCGCATGGACTTCCCGGAGCCGGTTATTTCGGTTGCCGTTGAGCCTAAGACCAAGGATGACCAGGAAAAAATGGGTATCGCTCTGGGCAAGCTTGCTCAGGAAGATCCATCTTTCCGCGTCAAGACTGATGAAGAGACTGGTCAAACGATCATCTCCGGCATGGGCGAGCTTCACCTGGACATCCTGGTTGACCGGATGCGCCGTGAGTTCAACGTCGAAGCCAACATCGGTAAGCCTCAGGTTTCCTATCGTGAGCGCATCACGAAGAACTGCGAAATCGAAGGCAAATTCGTTCGTCAGTCCGGCGGTCGTGGCCAGTTCGGCCATTGCTGGATCCGTTTTGCTCCTGCTGATGAAGGTCAGGAAGGTCTGCAATTCGTGAACGAAGTAGTGGGCGGTGTTGTTCCTAAGGAATACATCCCGGCTATCCAGAAGGGTATCGAAGAGCAGATGAAGAACGGTGTTGTTGCCGGCTATCCGCTCATCGGCCTGAAGGCGACCGTTTTTGACGGTTCTTACCACGACGTCGACTCCAACGAGATGGCGTTTAAGGTGGCTGCTTCCATGGCTACCAAGCAACTGGCCCAGAAGGGCGGTGGTGAGTTGCTTGAGCCAATCATGGCAGTAGAAGTCGTTACGCCTGAAGACTACATGGGTGACGTGATGGGCGACCTTAACCGTCGTCGCGGCATGATCTTGGGTATGGAAGATACGGTTTCCGGCAAGGTGATTCGTGCCGAGGTTCCGTTGGGCGAGATGTTCGGTTATGCGACCGACGTTCGTTCCATGTCTCAGGGTCGCGCAAGCTACTCTATGGAATTCAAAAAATACAACACAGCTCCGGCGCACATCGCTGAAACTGTATCCAAAAAACAAGGCTGATTCAGTCCTTTAGGCAAGGAGTTAATTGTCGTGGCTAAAGAAAAATTTGATCGTTCCCTACCGCACGTAAACGTTGGCACTATCGGCCACGTTGACCACGGTAAAACCACTCTGACCGCTGCTCTGACTCGCGTCTGCTCCGAAGTTTTCGGTTCGGCTCGTGTTGACTTCGACAAGATCGACAGCGCACCAGAAGAAAAAGCTCGTGGTATCACCATCAACACCGCGCACGTTGAGTACAACTCGCTGATCCGTCACTACGCTCACGTTGACTGCCCAGGTCACGCTGACTATGTGAAGAACATGATCACCGGTGCTGCCCAGATGGACGGCGCGATCCTGGTTTGCTCGGCCGCTGATGGTCCGATGCCACAAACCCGTGAGCACATCCTGCTGTCCCGTCAGGTAGGCGTTCCGTACATCGTGGTTTTCCTGAACAAGGCTGACCTGGTAGACGACGCTGAGCTGCTGGAACTGGTTGAGATGGAAGTGCGCGATCTGCTGAGCACTTACGACTTCCCGGGCGACGACACTCCGATCATCATCGGTTCTGCTCGTATGGCTCTGGACGGTCTTGACGACAACGAAATGGGCACCACTGCCGTTCGTAAACTGGTTGAGACTCTGGACAGCTACATCCCAGATCCAGTTCGTGTTATCGACAAGCCGTTCCTGATGCCAATCGAAGACGTATTCTCGATCTCCGGTCGTGGTACTGTTGTGACTGGTCGTATCGAGCGCGGTATCGTTAAGGTTCAAGATCCACTGGAAATCGTTGGTCTGCGTGACACTACCGTCACCACCTGCACCGGTGTTGAAATGTTCCGTAAACTGCTCGACGAAGGTCGTGCAGGCGAGAACTGCGGCGTTCTGCTGCGTGGTACCAAGCGTGACGACGTTGAGCGTGGCCAGGTTCTGGTCAAGCCAGGTTCGGTTAAGCCGCACACTACCTTCGAAGCTGAAGTGTACGTGTTGAGCAAAGAAGAAGGCGGTCGTCACACTCCGTTCTTCAAAGGCTACCGTCCACAGTTCTACTTCCGGACCACTGACGTGACCGGTAACTGCGAACTGCCGGAAGGCGTTGAAATGGTAATGCCAGGCGACAACATCAAAATGGTTGTCACCCTGATCAAAACCATCGCAATGGAAGATGGTCTGCGTTTCGCTATCCGTGAAGGCGGTCGTACCGTCGGCGCTGGCGTCGTAGCCAAAATCATCGCTTAATAAGTGATGACTTGAAAAAGCCCCCGCTCAGCGGGGGCTTTTTTATTGAGTTGACACCCATATGGGGCGTCTATAGAATTGCGCCTCCTTTTAACGGGCGTGTTGCGCTCGCTGGGAATAGCAGCCGGAGTCTGAAATCCAATGGCAAATCAGCAAATTCGTATCAGGTTGAAGGCTTTTGACCACAAACTGATCGACCAATCCACCCAGGAAATCGTGGAAACCGCGAAACGTACTGGTGCTCAAGTGCGTGGTCCAATTCCACTGCCTACCCGTAAAGAGCGGTTCACCGTTCTGGTCTCCCCGCACGTCAACAAAGACGCGCGTGACCAGTACGAGATCCGTACTCATAAGCGCGTGCTGGACATCGTCCTGCCAACGGATAAAACCGTTGATGCACTTATGAAGCTTGATCTGGCGGCCGGTGTGGAAGTACAGATCAGCCTCGGCTAAGACTTGGGTCTTAGTCGTGTAACGCTCTGAAATGGGCGGCCATAGCGGGTGAAAGCCCCGTACACTCATGAGGTTTACAACATGACTATTGGTGTAGTCGGTCGTAAATGCGGTATGACCCGTATTTTCACCGAAGAAGGTGTCTCCATTCCGGTCACGGTCATTGAGATCGAACCGAATCGCGTCACCCAGTTTAAAACTGAAGAAACCGATGGCTATCGTGCAGTGCAAGTCACTGTCGGCGAGCGTCGTGCTTCGCGTGTGACTGCTGCTCAAGCAGGTCACTTCGCTAAAGCAAACGTTGCAGCTGGTCGTACTGTCATGGAGTTCCGTCTTGAAGACGGCGACTACCAGGCTGGCGATCTGATCAACGCTGAAATCTTCGCCGCTGGTCAACTGGTTGATGTAACCGGTCAGTCCAAGGGTAAAGGCTTCCAGGGTACGATCAAGCGTTGGAATTTCCGTGGCCAAGACAACACTCACGGTAACTCCGTTTCCCACCGCGTCCCGGGCTCTATTGGCCAGTGCCAGACTCCTGGTCGTGTATTCAAGGGCAAAAAAATGTCCGGTCATATGGGCGCTGAGCGCGTGACCGTGCAGTCCCTCGAAGTAGTGCGCGTCGACGCTGAACGCAATCTGTTGTTGGTCAAGGGTGCTGTTCCTGGCGCTACTGGCGGCAACCTGGTTGTACGTCCAGCGGCCAAGGCTCGCGGTTAAGGGGAAGCTGACATGCAATTAAACGTAAATGACGCTCAAGCGATCGAAGTTTCCGAACTGACATTTGGCGGCGAATTCAACGAGACGCTGGTTCACCAAGCAGTCGTGGCCTACATGGCCGGCGGCCGTCAAGGTAGCAAGCAGCAAAAGACCCGTTCCGACGTTCGTGGTGGCGGTAAGCGCCCTTGGCGTCAGAAAGGTACTGGCCGCGCTCGTGCCGGTACTATCCGTAGCCCAATCTGGCGTGGCGGCGGTACCACTTTCGCAGCACGTCCACAGGATCACACCCAGAAGCTCAACAAGAAGATGTATCGCGCAGCACTGCGCTCCATCCTTGCTGAACTCGTGCGTACTGATCGTCTGGTCGTGGTTCAGGACTTCGCTGTTGAAGCGCCGAAAACCAAAGATCTGCTGAACAAGCTGAACGGCATGGGCCTGACTGACGTCCTGATCGTGTCTGAAGCTGTTGATCAGAACCTGTACCTGGCTGCTCGCAACCTGCCACACGTTGATGTACGTGACGTGCAAGGTTCCGATCCAGTTAGTCTGATCGCATACGACAAGGTGTTGATCACCGTGTCGGCCGTGAAGAAATTCGAGGAGCTGCTGGGATGAACCAGGAACGCGTATTTAAAGTTCTGCTTGGCCCGCACGTTTCCGAAAAGGCTACGGTTCTGGCTGACAAGAAAGGCCAGTTCGTTTTCAAGGTTGCAACTGACGCAACCAAGCTGGAAATCAAGAAGGCCGTCGAAAGCCTGTTCAGCGTGAAAGTAGAGCGTGTTACTACCCTGAATGTTCTGGGTAAGAGCAAGCGCACTGCTCGCGGTCTGGGCAAGCGTAATGACTGGAAGAAGGCAGTTATCTCCCTTCAGCCAGGCCAAGATCTCGATTTCAGCAGCAGTGCTGAGTAAGGAAGGGGTGCATCATGGCAATCGTTAAATGCAAACCGACTTCCCCTGGCCGCCGTTTTGTGGTCAAGGTGGTCAACCAGGAGCTGCATAAAGGCGCTCCTCACGCACCGCTGCTCGAGAAGAAATCGAAGACTGGTGGTCGTAACAACAATGGTCGTATTACCACTCGTCACATCGGTGGTGGCCATAAGCAGCATTATCGTCTGGTCGACTTCCGTCGCAACGACAAAGATGGCATCGCTGCCACTGTCGAGCGTATCGAATACGATCCAAACCGTACTGCTCACATCGCTCTGCTGCTGTACGCAGATGGCGAGCGTCGCTACATCATCGCCCCTAAAGGCGTGAGTGCTGGTGACCAGCTGATCGCAGGTGCTTTGGCACCGATCAAGCCGGGCAACGCTCTGCAACTGCGCAACATTCCAGTTGGTAGCACCGTACACGGCATCGAATTGAAGCCGGGTAAAGGCGCGCAAATCGCTCGTTCCGCTGGTGCTTCGGCTCAGCTGATCGCTCGTGAAGGTGTCTACGTGACCCTGCGTCTGCGCTCTGGTGAAATGCGTAAAGTATTGGCTGAATGCCGTGCGACCCTGGGCGAAGTCTCGAACTCCGAGCACAGCCTGCGTTCGCTGGGTAAAGCTGGTGCCAAACGCTGGCGTGGCGTTCGCCCAACCGTTCGTGGTGTTGCCATGAACCCGGTTGACCACCCACACGGTGGTGGTGAAGGTCGTACCTCTGGTGGTCGTCATCCGGTATCGCCATGGGGCTTCCCGACTAAGGGCGCGAAGACTCGTGGTAATAAGCGTACCGACAAAATGATCGTCCGTCGTCGCAAGTAAATAGAGGGATACGACAGTGCCACGTTCTCTGAAAAAAGGTCCTTTTATTGATCTTCACCTACTGAAGAAGATCGAAGTGGCGGCGGAAAAGAACGATCGCAAACCGGTGAAAACCTGGTCGCGTCGTTCGATGATCCTGCCACAAATGGTCGGTCTGACCATTGCAGTGCATAACGGTCGTCAACATGTTCCAGTTCTCGTGAACGAAGACATGGTCGGCCACAAACTAGGCGAGTTTGCCGGTACCCGCACATATCGTGGGCACGTGGCAGACAAGAAAGCCAAGCGTTAAGGGGTAAGGAACGATGGAAGTAGCCGCTAAGTTGTCGGGCGCTCGAATCTCCGCCCAGAAAGCCCGCTTGGTCGCCGACCAGATCCGCGGGAAGAAGGTGGGCGAAGCGCTCAACCTGTTGGCTTTCAGCAGTAAGAAAGCCGCCGAGATCATCAAGAAAGTGCTGGAGTCGGCCGTAGCCAACGCCGAGCACAACGAAGGCGCAGACGTTGATGACCTGAAGGTCAGCACCGTTTTCGTCAACGAAGGGCGTTCGCTGAAGCGCATCATGCCTCGTGCCAAAGGCCGAGCTGATCGCATCGTCAAGCGGTCTTGCCATATCACTGTCAAGGTTGCTGACAAGTAACGGAGTCGAAGAGATGGGTCAGAAAGTACATCCCATTGGCATTCGCCTGGGAATCGTCAAGGAGCACACCTCCGTCTGGTACGCAGACGGTCGGACTTATGCGGACTACTTGTTCGCTGATCTGAAGGTGCGTGAGTATCTCCAAGACAAACTAAAAAGCGCGTCCGTGAGCCGTATCGATATCCATCGTCCTGCTCAAACTGCACGTATCACCATCCACACCGCTCGTCCAGGTATCGTTATCGGGAAGAAAGGTGAAGATGTTGAGAAACTGCGTCAGGACCTGACCAAGCAAATGGGTGTGCCTGTGCACATCAATATCGAAGAGATCCGCAAGCCGGAGCTCGACGGTATGCTGGTTGCGCAGAGCGTAGCTCAGCAGCTGGAGCGTCGCGTTATGTTCCGTCGCGCTATGAAGCGCGCAGTACAGAACGCCATGCGCATTGGTGCCAAAGGCATCAAAATCCAAGTGAGCGGTCGTCTCGGCGGTGCTGAAATCGCACGTACTGAATGGTATCGCGAAGGTCGTGTGCCACTGCACACCCTGCGTGCCGACATCGACTATGCCAACTACGAAGCTCACACCACCTACGGTGTGATCGGTGTAAAGGTTTGGATCTTCAAAGGCGAAGTAATTGGTGGTCGCCAAGAAGAACTGAAACCACAAGCACCAGCGCCTCGTAAAAAAGCTGCTAAGTAAGGGGTACGCCAAATGTTGCAACCAAAGCGTACGAAGTTCCGCAAGCAGATGACAGGCCACAACCGTGGTCTGGCTCAGCGCGGTAGCAAAGTCAGCTTCGGCGAATATGCGCTGAAGTCTGTAGCTCGTGGTCGTCTCACCGCTCGTCAGATCGAGTCAGCGCGTCGTGCACTGACCCGTCACGTTAAACGTGGCGGCAAGATCTGGATCCGTGTATTCCCGGACAAGCCTATCTCCAAAAAGCCCCTCGAAGTTCGGATGGGTAAAGGTAAGGGTAACGTGGAATATTGGGTTGCCCAGATTCAGCCAGGCAAAGTCCTGTATGAAATCGAGGGTGTTACTGAAGAGCTGGCGCGTGAGGCTTTCGCCCTGGCTGCTGCAAAGCTGCCGCTCGCCACCTCCTTTGTTAAACGGACGGTGATGTGATGAAAGCGAATGAACTTCGTGAAAAATCCGCACAGCAGCTGAACGAGCAACTGCTCGGCCTGCTGCGCGACCAGTTCAATCTGCGTATGCAGAAAGCAACTGGCCAGTTGGGGCAGTCTCATCTGCTCTCGCAAGTTAAGCGTGACATTGCTCGCGTGAAGACTGTGCTCAACCAGCAGGCAGGTAAGTGATCATGGCTGAAGCCGAAAAGACTGTCCGTACGCTGACTGGCCGTGTTGTCAGCGACAAGATGGACAAAACCATCACCGTTTTGATCGAGCGTCGCGTTAAGCACCCGATCTACGGTAAATACGTTAAGCGTTCGACTAAGCTGCACGCGCACGACGAAACCAACCAGTGCCACATCGGCGACAAAGTCACTATTCGTGAAACTCGTCCGTTGGCCAAGACCAAGTCTTGGGCCCTGGTTGATGTTCTCGAACGCGCTGTGGAAGTCTAAGGACTAGGGGTCGGAGAAATTATATGATTCAGACTCAATCCATGCTCGATGTGGCCGATAACAGCGGCGCACGCCGCGTTATGTGCATCAAGGTGCTGGGTGGCTCCCATCGTCGTTACGCTGGTATCGGTGACATCATCAAAGTTACCGTGAAGGAAGCAATTCCTCGCGGTAAAGTGAAAAAAGGCCAAGTGATGACTGCTGTTGTAGTCCGCACTCGTCACGGCGTACGCCGTGCAGATGGCTCCATTATCCGCTTTGATGGCAACGCTGCTGTTCTTCTGAACAACAAGCAAGAGCCGATCGGCACCCGTATCTTTGGGCCAGTGACCCGTGAACTTCGTACTGAGAAGTTCATGAAGATCGTCTCGCTCGCCCCAGAAGTGCTGTAAGGAGATCCGACATGCAAAAGATTCGTCGTGACGACGAGATCATCGTGATCGCCGGCAAAGACAAAGGTAAGCGCGGTAAGGTGCTGAAGGTTCTTGCTGATGACCGTCTGGTCGTTAGTGGTCTGAACCTGGTCAAGCGTCATACCAAGCCTAACCCGATGTCGGGCGTACAAGGCGGTATCGTCGAGAAAGAAGCGCCACTGCACGCTTCTAACGTCGCCATCTTCAACGGCGAAACCAACAAGGCTGACCGCGTTGGTTTCAAAGTAGAAGAAGGTAAGAAAATTCGTGTCTTCAAGTCGACCCAAAAAGCGGTTGATGCTTGAACACTGCTAGGTAGAAGACCATGGCACGACTAAAAGAGATTTACCGGAAGGAAATCGCACCGAAACTTAAGGAAGAACTTAAGCTTTCGAACGTGATGGAAGTTCCGCGCGTTACCAAAATCACCCTGAACATGGGTCTGGGCGAAGCGATCGGCGACAAAAAAGTCATCGAGCACGCTGTTGCTGACCTGGAAAAGATCACCGGCCAAAAAGTCGTTGTGACCTACGCTCGTAAATCCATCGCTGGCTTTAAAGTCCGTGAAGGATGGCCGATCGGCGTCAAAGTGACTCTGCGCCGTGAGCGTATGTACGAATTCCTGGATCGTCTGCTTTCGATCTCCCTGCCTCGGGTCCGCGACTTCCGCGGCCTGAATGCCAAGTCCTTCGATGGTCGTGGTAACTACAGCATGGGCGTTAAAGAGCAGATCATCTTCCCGGAAATCGACTACGACAAGATCGATGCTCTCCGCGGTCTGGACATCACCCTGACCACCACTGCCAAGAACGATGATGAAGGCCGCGCTCTGCTGCGTGCGTTCAAATTCCCGTTCCGCAACTGATTGGAGTAGGACCATGGCCAAGATGAGCATGAAAAACCGCGAGCTGAAGCGTCAGCTCACGGTTGCCAAGTACGCCAAGAAGCGTGCAGCACTGAAAGCAATCATCGTTGATCTGAACGCAAGTCCAGAAGCGCGTTGGGAAGCTACAGTTGCTCTGCAGAAGCAGCCACGTGACGCAAGCGCTTCGCGCATGCGTAACCGCTGCCGCCTGACCGGTCGTCCACACGGCGTTTACCGCAAGTTCGGCCTCGGCCGTAACAAACTGCGTGAAGCGGCAATGCGTGGTGACGTACCAGGTCTGGTTAAAGCCAGCTGGTAAGTACGTTCGAAGTCTCGGTGGCCAGGATCGCAAGATACTGACCACCGGTGGCCTAGAATCTGGAACAAGCCCCTTTTGGGGCTTGTTTCATTTCCGGAGTGTGTCTAAAATACGCGGCTCGCCTGAGCCCGTGTGTTTTGTGCTCGGAGATTCTCGGCGACACGTAATGGCCGCAAGGCTAATTTTTTTGTATTAGGAGCGTCTAGCCATGAGTATGCAGGACCCGTTAGCGGACATGCTAACTCGTATCCGTAATGCCCAGATGGCTGAAAAGTCCGTCGTAAGCATGCCATCTTCCACGTTGAAGGTTGCTGTTGCCAAAGTCCTGAAAGACGAAGGCTACATTGCGGGTTATCAGATCAGCAGCGAAATCAAACCACTGCTGTCCATCGAGCTGAAGTACTTCGAAGGCCGTCCGGTCATCGAAGAAGTGAAGCGCGTTAGCCGTCCAGGCCTGCGTCAGTACAAGTCCGTTGATGATCTGCCAAAAGTTCGTGGCGGTCTCGGTGTGTCTATCGTCTCCACCAACAAAGGTGTGATGACGGATCGTGCTGCGCGCGCTGCCGGTGTCGGCGGCGAAGTTCTTTGCACTGTGTTCTAAGGGGGGATAAGCATGTCACGCGTCGCTAAGAACCCCGTTAAGCTGCCAGCCGGTGTCGAAGTAAAATTCGCAGGCCAACAGCTTTCGGTGAAGGGTGCCAAGGGCACTCTGGAACTGAACATCCATTCGTCCGTTGAGATCGTTGAAGAAGCTGGTGAGCTGCGTTTCGCTGCTCGCAATGGCGATCAACAAACTCGCGCAATGGCCGGTACCACTCGTGCGTTGGTAAACAACATGGTCCAAGGCGTAAGCCAAGGCTTCGAGCGCAAGCTCCAGCTGGTCGGTGTTGGTTACAAAGCGCAAGCAAAAGGCACGGTTCTGAACCTGGCCCTTGGCTTCTCGCACCCAGTGGATTACGAACTGCCGGAAGGCATCACCGCTGAGACCCCTAGCCAAACCGATATCCTGATCAAGGGTATTGATAAGCAGCTGGTAGGTCAGGTGGCCGCTGAGATCCGCGACTTCCGTCCACCAGAGCCGTACAAAGGCAAAGGTGTGCGCTACGCGGACGAAGTCGTCCGTCGTAAAGAAGCCAAGAAGAAGTAGGGCATAGCAAATGACCGACAAAAAAGTTACTCGACTGCGTCGCGCTCGCAAAGCACGCCTGAAAATGCACGAACTCGAAGTCGTGCGTCTCTGCGTGTTCCGCTCGTCGCAGCACATCTACGCCCAGGTCATCTCGGCCGACGGCAACAAAGTCCTGGCAAGCGCCTCGACTTTGGATAAAGAACTGCGTGATGGTGCCACTGGCAACATCGACGCGGCCACTAAGGTTGGCCAGCTGGTCGCTACGCGTGCTAAGGCCGCCGGCGTCTCGCAAGTGGCTTTCGACCGCTCTGGCTTCAAGTACCACGGCCGCGTGAAAGCGCTGGCTGATGCTGCTCGTGAAGCTGGGCTGGAGTTCTAAGTTATGTCAAATAACGACCAAAAGCGCGACGAAGGCTACATTGAGAAGCTGGTTCAAGTTAACCGCGTAGCCAAAACCGTTAAAGGCGGCCGTATCTTCACTTTCACCGCGTTGACCGTGGTTGGTGATGGTAAAGGGCGTGTTGGCTTCGGCCGTGGCAAGTCACGTGAAGTGCCTGCTGCGATCCAGAAGGCAATGGAAGCTGCTCGTCGCAACATGATCCAAGTTGATCTGAACGGCACTACTCTGCAGTACGCAATGAAGTCCGCTCACGGCGCTTCGAAGGTGTACATGCAGCCTGCCTCTGAAGGTACCGGTATCATCGCTGGCGGCGCTATGCGTGCTGTCCTCGAAGTTGCTGGCGTTCAGAACGTTCTGGCCAAGTGCTACGGCTCGACTAACCCGGTAAACGTGGTTCACGCCACTTTCAAGGGTTTGAAAGCAATGCAGTCTCCTGAATCCATTGCCGCCAAGCGTGGCAAAAGCGTCAAGGAGATCTTCTGATCATGGCTACCGTTAAAGTAACGCTGATCAAAAGCATGACCGGCCGCATCCCTAACCACAAATTGTGCGTTAAGGGTTTGGGTCTGCGTCGCATCGGTCACACTGTAGAAGTACTTGATACTCCCGAGAATCGCGGGATGATCAACAAGGCTTACTACATGCTGCGTGTCGAGGGTTAATTCGATGAAACTCAATGATCTGAGTCCAGCGCCGGGTTCCCGTCGCGAAAAGCATCGTCCGGGCCGTGGTATCGGTAGTGGTTTGGGCAAGACCGGTGGCCGTGGCCACAAAGGTCAGTCCTCCCGCTCCGGTGGCACCATCGCTCCAGGCTTTGAAGGCGGTCAACAGCCGCTGCATCGTCGCCTGCCGAAGTTCGGTTTCGTTTCCCTGAAAGCCATGGACCGCGCAGAAGTGCGTCTGTCCGAGCTGGCCAAAGTGGAAGGCGACATCGTTACCGTGCAGACCCTGAAAGATGCCAACGTGATCAACGTCAACGTACAGCGTGTGAAAATCATGCTGTCCGGTGAAGTGACTCGCGCTGTCACTATCGGCAAGGGAATCGGCGCCACCAAAGGTGCGCGTTCGGCTATCGAAGCAGCTGGCGGCAAGTTCGAGGAATAAATGGCTAAGCAAGGTGCTCTCTCAGCGCTCGGCAAAGGCGGTATGTCTGAACTTTGGGCTCGTCTGCGTTTTCTGTTCCTGGCGATTATCGTCTACCGAATAGGCGCACACATCCCGGTTCCAGGTATCAACCCGGACCGACTCGCAGACCTGTTTCGACAGAATGAGGGGACCATTCTTAGCTTGTTCAACATGTTTTCCGGCGGCGCGCTGGAACGGATGAGCATCTTTGCACTGGGGATCATGCCGTACATCTCGGCATCGATCATCATGCAACTGATGACCGCCGTCAGTCCGCAGTTGGAGCAGTTGAAGAAGGAAGGTGAAGCTGGCCGTCGCAAGATAAGCCAGTACACCCGCTACGGCACTGTCATCCTCGCCCTGGTTCAGGCTATCGGCATGTCCGTTGGCCTGGCCGGGCAGGGTGTTGCGTTCACTGGTGACTTTGGCTTCCATTTCGTCGCGGTATCCACATTTGTGGCTGGTGCGATGTTCATGATGTGGCTGGGTGAGCAGATTACTGAGCGTGGTGTTGGTAACGGTATCTCGATGTTGATTTTCGCAGGTATCGTTGCCGGTCTTCCGAGAGCGATTGGGCAGTCTTTCGAGTCTGCACGTCAGGGTGATATCAATATCTTCGCCCTGGTTGCCATCGGTTTGTTGGCAGTAGCGATTATCGGTTTTGTGGTGTTCATTGAGCGTGGCCAGCGTCGTATTGCTGTTCACTACGCCAAGCGTCAGCAGGGCCGCAAGGTCTTTGCCGCGCAGACCAGCCACCTGCCGCTGAAAGTGAACATGGCCGGGGTTATTCCTGCCATTTTCGCGAGCAGCATTTTGCTGTTTCCGGCTTCGTTGGGTGCCTGGTTCGGTCAGTCTGAAGGTATGGGCTGGTTGCAGGACATCTCGCAGTCGATCGCTCCTGGTCAGCCGTTGAATATTCTGCTGTTTAGTGCAGGGATTATTTTCTTCTGCTTCTTCTATACGGCGTTGATGTTCAATCCGAAAGACGTAGCGGAAAACCTGAAGAAGTCCGGTGCCTTTATTCCGGGTATTCGTCCAGGTGAGCAGTCTGCGCGCTACATTGATGGCGTTCTGACTCGCTTGACCATGTTCGGTGCTCTATATATGACGGCCGTCTGCCTGTTGCCCCAGTTCCTGGTGGTTGCAGCAAACGTTCCGTTCTACCTTGGCGGGACCTCGTTGCTGATCGTCGTCGTGGTTGTGATGGACTTCATGTCCCAAGTACAATCGCACCTCGTTTCGCACCAGTACGAATCCCTGATGAAGAAAGCCAACCTGAAGGGTTACGGCAGCGGCATGTTGCGCTGAGTACCCATAAGGTTCGAGGAGTTGGTGATGAAAGTTCGTGCATCGGTGAAAAAGCTGTGCCGTAACTGCAAGATTATTCGCCGCGAAGGTGTTGTTCGAGTAATTTGCAGCGCGGAACCGCGTCACAAACAGCGCCAAGGCTGAGTGTGATCCGCTTGAAGCCCGGCAGCTAGTGCGCTGCCGGGTTGATTATTTGTTATTACAGCGATATTATCTCGCGCCCTATTTCTTGGCTTCCGGGGCGTAGGTAGCTGTCAATTGGAGTCCCACTGAATGGCCCGTATTGCAGGCGTTAACATTCCAGATAACAAGCACACTGTTATCTCGCTGACCTACATCTATGGTGTTGGTCGCACTACTGCGCAGAAAATTTGCGCAGACACTGGGGTAAACCCAGCCGCAAAGATCAAGGATCTGAGCGACGAGCAGATTGAGCTGTTGCGTGGCGAAGTGGCGAAGTTCACCACTGAAGGTGACCTGCGTCGCGAAATCAACATGAAAATCAAGCGTTTGATGGACCTCGGTTGCTACCGTGGTCTGCGTCATCGTCGTGGTCTTCCAGTACGCGGTCAGCGTACCAAGACTAACGCGCGTACCCGTAAAGGTCCGCGTAAGCCGATCCGCAAGTAATCGCCCACGCGAATCGACAGGAAATTAATCATGGCAAAACCTGCTGCTCGTCCTCGTAAAAAAGTTAAAAAGACAGTGGTTGATGGCATCGCCCACATCCATGCATCTTTTAACAACACAATCGTGACCATCACCGACCGTCAAGGTAACGCGCTTTCTTGGGCTACCTCCGGTGGTTCGGGTTTCCGCGGTTCCCGCAAGTCCACCCCGTTTGCTGCTCAAGTAGCTGCTGAACGTGCTGGTCAAGCTGCGCTGGAATATGGCCTGAAAAACCTCGACGTCAACGTCAAAGGTCCAGGTCCAGGTCGTGAGTCTGCTGTCCGTGCATTGAACGGCTGTGGCTATAAGATCGCCAGCATCACCGACGTGACGCCAATCCCGCACAACGGGTGCCGTCCGCCGAAGAAGCGCCGCGTGTAATCCAGGAGATTGTAAAGAATGGCTCGTTACATTGGTCCAAAATGCAAACTCGCTCGTCGTGAAGGCACCGATCTCTTTCTGAAGAGCGGCGTGCGCGCGATCGAATCGAAGTGCAACATTGAAGCAGCACCTGGTATCCACGGCCAACGCCGCGGTCGCCAGTCCGACTACGGCACCCAACTGCGTGAAAAGCAGAAGGTCCGTCGTATCTACGGCGTTCTCGAGCGTCAGTTCAGCGGCTACTACAAAGAAGCTGCTGGCAAGAAAGGTGCAACCGGTGAAAACCTGCTGCAACTGCTCGAATGCCGTCTGGACAACGTTGTATACCGTATGGGCTTTGGTTCGACTCGTGCCGAATCCCGTCAGCTGGTATCGCACAAATCCGTCAGCGTAAACGGCCAAACCGTTAACGTCCCGTCGTACCAGGTTCGTGCTGGTGACGTGGTCGCGATTCGCGAGAAAGCAAAAAATCAACTTCGCATTGTCCAAGCTCTCGATCTGTGTGCCCAACGTGGCCGCGTAGAATGGGTAGAAGTAGACACTGAGAAGAAGTCGGGCGTTTTCAAGAACGTTCCTGCTCGCAGTGATCTGTCCGCCGACATCAACGAAAGCCTGATTGTCGAGCTCTACTCCAAGTAAGGGCTAGAAAATAGGTGCATCCATGCAGATTTCGGTAAATGAGTTCCTGACACCCCGTCACATTGATGTGCAGGTTGTCAGTCCAACCCGCGCCAAGATCACTCTCGAGCCTCTCGAGCGTGGTTTTGGCCACACCCTGGGCAACGCGCTGCGCCGCATCCTGTTGTCCTCAATGCCCGGCTGTGCAGTAGTCGAGGCCGAGATTGACGGTGTGCTCCACGAGTACAGCGCCATCGAAGGTGTACAGGAAGACGTAATTGAAATCCTGTTGAACCTTAAAGGTCTGGCTATCAAGCTGCACGGCCGTGACGAAGTTACGCTGACCTTGTCGAAGAAGGGTTCGGGGGTGGTTACCGCTGCCGATATTCAGCTGGATCATGATGTCGAGATCGTTAATCCCGATCACGTAATCGCTAACCTGGCGTCTAACGGCGCCCTGAACATGAAGCTCACCGTAGCTCGTGGTCGTGGTTATGAACCGGCCGACTCGCGTCAGAGCGATGAAGACGAAAGCCGCAGCATTGGTCGCTTGCAGCTCGACTCTTCGTTCAGCCCGGTTCGCCGTATCGCATACGTGGTGGAAAACGCCCGTGTCGAACAGCGTACTAACCTGGACAAGCTGGTTATTGATCTGGAAACCAACGGTACTCTGGATCCTGAAGAGGCTATCCGCCGCGCTGCAACCATTCTGCAACAGCAGTTGGCTGCGTTCGTCGACCTCAAGGGTGACAGCGAACCAGTGGTAATCGAGCAGGAAGACGAGATCGATCCGATCCTGCTTCGCCCGGTTGACGATCTGGAACTGACTGTACGTTCGGCTAACTGCCTTAAGGCGGAAAACATTTACTACATCGGTGATCTGATTCAGCGCACCGAAGTAGAACTGTTGAAGACTCCGAACCTGGGCAAGAAATCCTTGACTGAAATCAAGGACGTTCTGGCCTCCCGCGGTCTGTCCCTCGGCATGCGCCTCGACAACTGGCCGCCTGCAAGTCTTAAGAAGGACGACAAGGCGACTGCCTGATCGTCGTAATCACCGAACGTGAGTTTGGTAAGGAATGAACCATGCGTCATCGTAAAAGTGGTCGTCACCTGAGCCGTACCAGCTCGCACCGTAAGGCTATGTTCCAGAACATGGCGGTGTCGCTGTTCGAGCACGAGCTGATCAAAACTACACTGCCGAAAGCTAAAGAACTGCGTCGCGTTGCTGAGCCGCTGATTACTTTGGCCAAGACAGACAGCCTGGCTAACCGCCGTCTGGCTTTCGACCGTACTCGTTCGAAAGCTATCGTTGGTAAGCTCTTCAACGACCTGGGCAAGCGTTACGCTACCCGTGAGGGTGGCTACCTGCGCATCCTCAAGTGCGGTTTCCGCGCTGGTGACAACGCGCCTATGGCGTACGTTGAGCTGATCGATCGTCCAGTTGGCGGTGAAGCTGTATCCGCTGAGTAAGACGTCAGTCGGTAACGAAGAACCGGGCCTAGTGCCCGGTTTTTTGTGCGCGTTGAAAACTGGAATTACCTCGAGCGAATACACGTTCAGCCCGTGCAGCTACTTCTGATATCCGTTCGGATGGATCGTTAGTTAATTTCTATCGGTGGGTATGATTTAATAAATTTGATGGTGTCATCTTCCTGATCAATAATCGCTCCAAGCCGATTAGCCGGCAGTTCCAAGACTGACCTGAGGAAGATTGAGCATGAGCCAGAATAAAACCCTTACTACCGCCAGCGGCGCACCTGTCGCGGATAACCAGAATTCCCGTTCCGCCGGCCCACGCGGCCCGCTGCTGCTCGACGACTTTCACCTGATCGAGAAGCTCGCTCACTTCAACCGTGAAAACATTCCTGAGCGTCGTGTACACGCCAAAGGCTCGGGCGCTTACGGTACCTTCACCGTCACTCAAGACATCACGCAGTACACCAGCGCCAAGCTCTTCGATTCTGTGGGCAAGCAAACTCCGACTTTCCTGCGCTTCTCCACGGTGGGTGGCGAGCGTGGTTCGGCTGATACTGAGCGCGACCCGCGTGGTTTCGCGTTGAAGTTCTACACCGAAGAAGGCAACTGGGACATCGTTGGTAACAACACCCCGGTGTTCTTCATCCGCGACCCGCTGAAGTTTCCCGACTTTATCCACACCCAAAAGCGCCTGCCGCAAAGCAACCTGAAAAGTGCACAGATGATGTGGGACTTCTGGTCGCACTCCCCTGAGGCGCTGCACCAGGTCACCATCCTGTTTTCGGACCGTGGCATCCCGGACGGCTACCGTCACATGCACGGCTTCGGCAGTCACACCTACAGCTTGATTAACGCCAAAGGCGAGCGCCACTGGGTGAAGTGGCACTACAAGACCAAGCAAGGTATCAAGAACCTGGCGCCGGCTGACGCTGCACGCCTGGCCGGTACCGACCCTGATTACGCTCAGCGCGATCTGTTCGGTGCTATTGAGCGTGGTGACTTCCCGAAATGGCGCGTGTGCATTCAGATCATGACTGAGGCCCAGGCCAACGCTCACTACGAAAACCCGTTCGACGTGACCAAGACCTGGTCGCAGAAAGAGTTCCCGCTGATCGAAGTGGGTGAGCTGGAACTGAACCGCAACCCGCTGAACTACTTCGCTGAAGTTGAACAGGCGGCTTTCGGTCCAAGCAACATGGTCCCGGGTGTTGGCCTGTCGCCAGACCGCATGCTGCAAGGGCGCGTGTTCGCTTACGCCGATGCCCATCGCTACCGCGTAGGTACCAATCACCAGCAACTGCCGGTGAATGCGCCACGCAGCCCAGTCAACAGCTACCAGCGTGATGGTTCGATGGCATTCGGCTCCAATGGTGGTGCGGCCCCCAATTACGAGCCAAACAGCTACGCCGATGCGCCGAAGCAGGCTCCTCAGTACGCCGAGCCAGCCTTGGCCCTGAGCGGTGCGGCTGATCGTTACGATCACCGCGAAGATACCGACTACTACAGCCATGCCGGTGCGCTGTTCCGCCTGATGAACGATGAGCAGAAAGCCCTGCTGATCAACAATATCGCCGGCGCAATGGCGGGTGTTTCCAGCGACGTGGTGCAGCGCCAGTTGCAGTACTTCTTCAAGGCCGACCCGGCTTATGGAGAAGGGATCGCATCTGCACTGGGTGTATCGCTTAACTGACTCTAAACGATAAGCAGAACCGCCCTCATTTGGGCGGTTTTTGCGTTATTTAAGCTACTTTTCACCGGAAATCTTCACTTTTCTGCCGTTGGTCCCGTGACCTCCGGGTCATCATGGTTCAAACTACAGACTTTCAAGCAGGGAGATGTAGGGCGATGCAAGGTCACCCCGACGTAATCGATTACCTCAACACGTTGCTGACGGGCGAACTGGCAGCTCGTGACCAATATTTCATTCACTCGCGGATGTACGAAGACTGGGGCTTTACCGAGCTCTACGAGCGTATCAACCATGAAATGGAAGAAGAGGCACAGCACGCCGACGCACTGATGCGCCGTATCCTGATGCTCGAAGGCACGCCCCGTATGCGTCCCGACGACCTGGATACCGGCACCACGGTGCCTGAGATGCTCGCCAGCGACTTGCGCCTTGAGTACAAGGTCCGTGCCGCGCTCTGCAAGGGCATTGAGCTCTGCGAGCAGCACAACGACTACGTCACGCGGGAAATCCTGCGGGTGCAGTTGAATGACACCGAAGAAGATCACACCTACTGGCTGGAAAAGCAGTTGGGCCTGATCAAGCTGATTGGCCTGGAGAATTACCTGCAATCGCAGTTCTGATTCCTCCAGCTACAAAAAAGCCCCTGTCACTTACACGGTGACAGGGGCTTTTTCGTGGGGCTGAACAATCAGTCCTTGTCGCGAGCCAGCAGAGGCTTGAGGTAGAAGCCGGTGTGAGACTGCTTCATCTCCGAGACTTGCTCCGGTGTGCCGACCGCAATGATCTGCCCACCTTTGGAACCGCCTTCCGGCCCCAGGTCCACCAGCCAGTCGGCGGTCTTGATCACATCCAGATTGTGCTCGATCACTACCACCGTGTTGCCGTGGTCACGCAGGCGATGCAGCACATCCAGCAATTGCTGGATATCCGCGAAGTGCAGGCCTGTGGTCGGCTCGTCGAGGATGTACAGCGTCTTGCCGGTATCACGCTTGGACAGCTCGCGAGACAGCTTGACCCGCTGGGCCTCGCCACCCGACAGCGTCGTCGCCGACTGACCCAGCTTGATGTACGACAGGCCAACATCCATCAGTGTCTGCAGCTTGCGCGCCAGGGCCGGTACCGCGTCGAAGAACACCCGCGCTTCCTCGATCGTCATCTCGAGGGTTTCGTGGATGCTCTTGCCCTTGTACTTGATCTCCAGGGTTTCGCGGTTGTAGCGCTTGCTCTTGCACACGTCGCACGGCACGTAGATGTCCGGCAGGAAGTGCATCTCCACCTTGATCAAGCCATCGCCCTGGCACGCTTCGCAGCGGCCGCCCTTGACGTTGAACGAGAACCGGCCAGGCCCGTAGCCACGGGAGCGCGATTCCGGCACGCCGGCGAACAGCTCGCGAATCGGCGTGAACAGCCCGGTGTAGGTCGCCGGGTTGGAGCGCGGTGTGCGGCCAATCGGGCTTTGGTCGATATCGACCACCTTGTCCAGGTGTTCCAGGCCCTTGATGCTGTCGTGAGCGGCGGCTTCCAGGGTGGTCGCGCCGTTCAGTGCAGTGGCACTCAACGGGAACAGCGTGTTGTTGATCAGCGTTGATTTGCCCGAACCGGATACACCGGTCACACAGGTCAGCAGGCCCAGCGGGATCTCCAGGTCGACATTGCGCAGGTTGTTGCCGCGCGCGCCCTTGAGGTGCAGTGCCATCTTCTTGTTGCGCGGGGTGCGTTTGGCCGGCACGGCGATCTTCACGCGACCCGACAGGTACTTACCGGTCAGCGAGTCAGGATGCGCCATCACTTCAGCCGGCGTGCCCTCGGCGACAATATGCCCACCGTGAACACCCGCTCCCGGGCCGATATCGACCACATAATCGGCCAGGCGAATCGCGTCTTCATCGTGCTCGACCACGATCACCGTATTGCCGATGTCCCGCAGGTGCTTCAGCGTGCCCAGCAAGCGGTCGTTGTCCCGTTGATGCAATCCAATCGACGGTTCATCGAGGATGTACAACACGCCCACCAGGCCGGCACCGATCTGGCTGGCCAAGCGAATCCGCTGGGCTTCACCGCCGGAAAGCGTGTCGGCACTGCGGTCCAGCGACAGGTAGTCCAGGCCCACGTTGACCAGGAACTGCAGCCGTTCACGAATCTCCTTGAGGATCTTGTCGGCAATTTCCCCGCGGCGGCCCGTCAGTTTCAGCGTGCCGAAGTATTCGCAGGCATCGCCAATCGGCAGGTTGGTCACTGCCGGCAGGGTCTTCTCGCCAACCCACACATGCCGCGCCTCACGGCGCAGGCGTGTGCCACGGCAATCCGGGCAAGGCTGGGTGCTGAGGAACTTGGCCAGCTCCTCGCGCACGCTGGCGGACTCCGTCTCGCGGTAGCGCCGCTCCAGGTTCGGCACGATGCCTTCGAACGGGTGCGAGCGTTTGACGATATCGCCACGGTCATTCAAATACTTGAAGTCGACGTTCTGCGAACCGCTGCCATGCAGGATGAATTTCTGCTGTTCGGCGGGCAGTTCGTTGAACGGCACTTCCAGGCTGAACTTGTAGTGCGAAGCCAACGACCCCAGCATCTGGAAGTAATAGACGTTACGCCTGTCCCAGCCACGTATCGCACCCTCCGCCAGTGTGAGGTCACCGTTGACCAGGCGCTTGATGTCGAAGAATTGCTTAACCCCCAGGCCATCACAGGTCGGGCAAGCGCCGGCCGGGTTGTTGAAGGAAAACAGCTTCGGTTCCAGCTCGCTGATGGCATGGCCGCAGATCGGGCAGGCGAAGCGCGCGGAGAAGATGATTTCTTCCCCGGGCTCGTCGTCCATCGGTGCTACCAGGGCAATGCCGTCTGCCAGCTTCAGCGCGGTTTCGAAAGACTCCGCCAGGCGCTGCTGCAAATCGGCACGCACCTTGAAACGGTCGACGACCACATCAATCGAGTGCTTTTTCTGTTTATCCAGCTTCGGCGCTTCGTCCAGCTCGTAGAGCTTGCCGTTGATGCGGGCACGCACGAAACCCTGGGCACGCAGTTCTTCAAAGACCGAAAGGTGTTCACCCTTGCGCTCGCGAATCACCGGTGCCAGCAGCATCAGCTTGGCGCCCTCCGGCTGGGCCAGCACCAGGTCGACCATCTGGCTGACGGTCTGGGCTTCCAGGGGAATGTCGTGGTCCGGGCAGCGGGGAATACCCACGCGGGCATACAGCAGGCGCAGGTAGTCGTAGATCTCGGTGATGGTGCCCACGGTGGAACGCGGGTTGTGGGAGGTGGATTTCTGTTCGATGGAAATCGCAGGCGACAGGCCTTCAATGGTGTCGACGTCGGGCTTTTCCATCATCGACAGGAACTGGCGGGCATAGGCCGACAGGGATTCCACGTAGCGGCGCTGGCCTTCGGCGTACAGCGTGTCAAACGCCAGGGACGACTTGCCGGACCCGGACAAGCCGGTGATGACGATCAGTTTGTCCCGTGGCAGGGTCAGGTCGATGTTCTTCAGGTTGTGGGTTCGAGCCCCACGAATCAGGATCTTGTCCAAGATGGCCTCGCACGGCGGGCGTAAATAATGCAGGAGTATACGGCTAAAGACTGGATGAATATACACTGTCAAAGTGCCGGGTGCAGCCTTACATGAAAGCTGCGCGGCAAACCGCCGCATATACCCTCTCAATCGATGGGACTGGTAGAATCGCCGCCGGTTCACACGAGGTTTATCCATGCACGATCCCCACAGCGAACGCATGAGTGGCAGCGAGACCCGCGCAGCAAGCGGTCTGGCCCTGGTGTTCGCATTCCGTATGCTTGGCATGTTTATGGTGTTGCCGGTGCTGGCGACCTATGGAATGGATCTCGCAGGAGCGACCCCGGCCCTGATCGGCCTGGCGATTGGCGCCTATGGCCTGACCCAGGCGCTGTTTCAGATTCCGTTCGGCGTCATTTCCGACCGCATCGGCCGCCGGCCGGTGATCTACCTCGGCCTGATCGTCTTCGCCCTGGGCAGTGTGCTTGCGGCCAATGCCGACTCTATCTGGGGCGTGATCGCCGGACGCGTCCTGCAAGGCGCCGGCGCGATTTCCGCCGCCGTCATGGCACTGCTCTCCGACCTGACCCGCGAACAACACCGTACCAAGGCCATGGCGATGATCGGCATGACCATCGGTCTTTCGTTCGCCGTGGCGATGGTAGTCGGCCCGCTGCTGACCCGCGCGTTCGGCTTGCACGGTCTGTTCCTGGCCACCGGTGGCATGGCGCTGTTCGGCATCGTGATTGTCGCCTTCATGGTTCCGCATTCCACGGGGCCGTTGCAGCACCGTGAGTCGGGCGTCGCCAAGCAGGCATTGCTGCCGACACTCAAGCACCCGGACCTGTTGCGCTTGGATTTGGGTATCTTCGTATTACACGCGATGCTGATGTGCAGCTTCGTCGCCTTGCCCCTGGCCCTGGTGCAAAAAGCCGGGTTGCCCAAGGAGCAGCACTGGTGGGTCTATCTCACCGCGCTGCTGATTTCGTTCTTCGCCATGATCCCGTTCATCATCTACGGCGAGAAGAAACGCAAAATGAAACAAGTTCTGTTGGGCGCCGTCGCGACACTGATGCTCACTGAGCTATTCTTCTGGCAGTTCGGCGACAGCCTGCGGGCGCTGGTGATCGGCACGGTGGTGTTCTTCACCGCGTTCAACCTGCTGGAGGCTTCACTGCCTTCGCTGATCAGTAAGGTTTCACCGGCCGGCGGCAAAGGCACGGCGATGGGCGTGTATTCCACCAGCCAGTTCCTCGGTTCTGCACTGGGCGGGATCATGGGCGGCTGGATGTTCCAGCATGGCGGTTTGTCGGTTGTGTTCCTGGGATGCGCAGGTCTGGCTGCCCTCTGGCTAGCCTTTGCTGTTACCATGCGCGAACCTCCCTATGTGACGAGCCTGCGCTTGCCGTTATCGCCCGAAGCGATCCGCGAAGCCGGTCTGGTCGAGCGCCTTAAGGCCGTTGTTGGGGTTACGGATGCTGTGGTTGTTACTGAAGAAGCCGCCATCTACATCAAATTGGACACCGAATTATTGGATCGCGCGACGCTCGAGCAACTGGTCAACCCAGTGCCGACAGCGCGCCCAGCCTAGGAGAACGTTATGGCCCGTGGGGTTAACAAAGTCATATTGGTCGGTACATGCGGCCAGGATCCCGAAGTTCGCTACTTGCCGAACGGTAACGCCGTGACCAACCTGAGTCTGGCGACCAGCGAGCAGTGGACCGACAAGCAAACCGGCCAGAAGGTCGAGAAAACCGAATGGCACCGTGTGTCGATGTTCGGCAAGGTTGCAGAGATCGCCGGTGAATACCTGCGCAAAGGTTCGCAGGTCTACATCGAAGGCAAGCTGCAAACCCGCGAGTGGGAAAAAGACGGCATCAAGCGTTACACCACTGAAATCGTGGTCGACATGCAAGGCACCATGCAACTGCTGGGCGGCCGTCCACAGGGCGACCAACAGGGCCAGGGCGGCATGTCCAACTCGGCACCGCGTCCACAGCAGCAGTCCCGTCCGCAGCCAACCCAGCAGCCACAGCGTGAGTCGCGTCCAGCGCCACAGCAGGCCGCTCCTCAGCCGGCAGCCGACTTCGACAGCTTTGATGACGATATTCCGTTCTAAGGTCGCTTGAGACCCCGAACTGTCGCGTAACACCAGAAAACCCCCGGTGGCCTTGGCCCCGGGGGTTTTTCATTGCGGACACGGCAATCCGCTAAACGTCAGTGGAAGCGGCGCTCACCACCAACTCCCGAAACCTCTCCAATACCGACGACGTATCACCTACCCGGGTAGCCAAGTGCAACGGCGCCACCAGGCTCCGGCACTCCGAAAGCTCGCGATAAACAATCCCGTCGCCCCGCAACCGTTGCATTGAGGCAGGCACAATCGAAACCCCAAGCCCCGCAGCCACCAGGCTCAACGTCGCCGTCATGCGCGGCGCCTCTTGTACAACCTGCGGGCTGAAACCCGCTTCTCGACACGCCACCAGAATCGCGTCATACAACCCAAGCCCTACCCGGCGGCGATACAGCACAAACGCCTCGGTGGCCAATGCCGCCAATGGCAGCGGCGTCGACGGGTTGATAGCCAGTGGATGATCGGTAGGCAGCGCCAGCAACATTGGCTCTACCAGAATTGGCTGGTCCTGCAACGCCTGCGTCCCGCTCAGCGGCGAGCGAATGAACGCCGCGTCGAGCTTTTCGTGCAGCAACGCGTCCAGCAGTTCACCGGTACCGGCTTCTTCCAGTACCACTGAAACGCCGACAAAGGTTTCCCGAAACAGGCGCAGTACGCTGGGCACAAACGGATGCAAGGCGGCAGAGCTGGTGAAACCAATCGCCAGGCGTCCGCGTTCACCTCGGGCAGCGCGGCGCACAATGTCGGCCACACCATCGACGCTGGCCAAGATATGCCGCGCCTCTTCCAGCAAGGCCAGCCCCGCAGTGGTCGGGCGCACGCCTCGTGGCAGGCGCTCCATCAGCACCACACCCAACTCGGCTTCAAGACTTTGCAACAGGCGGGTCAGCGGCGGTTGCTGCATGCCCAGTCGTTCTGCCGCGCGGGTGATATAGCCTTCTTCGGCAATCGCGACGAAGGCCCTGAGCTGCCTGAGCTCCAGCATAGGAATACTTTTCAGGTATGGGAGATGATCAATCGTGGCATTTGTTCTCATGGATCACAAGATTTAGGCTGTCCTCACTCCTCACAGAAGAAGGAATGCCGCAATGACCTGGTCAGCCAAGCAATACTCGATGTTCGAACAACAGCGCACTCGTCCCGTCCGGGATCTGGTAGCGGCCATCTCTGAGGGTGACGTGCGTACCGCTGTCGACCTGGGTTGCGGCCCGGGCAATTCGACTGAAGTCCTGGCTGATCGCTTTCCGCAGGCATTGGTCACCGGCATGGACAGTTCCGATGACATGCTGGTGGACGCCCGCAAGCGCCTGCCCGCGTTGAACTTCGAATTGGCTGATATCGGCGCCTGGAACCCTGTGCAGAAATTCGACGTCATCCTCGCCAATGCATCGCTGCAATGGCTGCCTGATCACGCCACGCTGTATCCGCATTTAGTCAATCAACTGACTCCCGGCGGCACCCTGGCGGTGCAGACGCCCGACAATCTTGACGAGCCGGCCCACAAGCTGGCGCGGGAAGTCGCGGCGGACGGCCCGTGGGCCGCAAAAATCGGCAGCGTCAAACACAATGAACGCCATACCGCGAGCTACTACTTTGAGTTGCTGAGCCAACACTGTTCCACCGTGGATGTATGGCGCACCACTTACCACCATCCGCTGGCAGGTTCCGCCGCGGTGGTGGAGTGGTTCAAGGGTTCGGCGTTGCGTCCATTCCTGGCGCCCCTGACCGAGTCAGAAAGGAACGCCTTCCTCGACGAGTACCTGGCGCGGATCACCAAGGCTTATCCAGCGCTGGCCGATGGCACTGTGTTGCTGCCGTTTCCGCGCCTGTTCATCATCGCTACCCGGTAAGCGCGGAGAGGTCAATCGGCGGACAAGAACTGTTCCGCCGATACCACGCTCGCATAAGCAAACCCCAGCGACGACATAAACGCCGCATGCACCTGGGCTGCCGGCACGACGCTGCCATTGAATTCCAGGTCCCGCGTGGCGCAGGCATCGTGGATCACGGTCACGCTGTAGCCCAGGTCCGACGCGGCGCGCACCACGCCGTCGATGCACATATGGCTCATGCTGCCCACCACCACCAGTTCGGTGATGCTGCGTTGTTCCAGCAGGGCCCGCAGGTTGGTTTCGCGGAACGCATTGACGAAATGCTTGAGCACCACGGGCTCGTCGGCCTGGTTCAGCACCTTGGGGTGCAGGTGGGCACCTGCCGAACCCGGGGTGAAGAAGGGGGCATCGTCGGAGGTGAATTCGTGGCGTACGTGAATCACCGTATCGCCTGCCTGGCGAAATGCCTGTAGCACTTGTTGCGCCTTGTCTGCCGCCGCGTCCACTCCGTCTAGCGGCCACTTGCCCTGGGGGAAGTAGTCGTTCTGGATATCGATTAGGATGAGCGCTTGCTTGGCCATGTTGGTTTCCTTGTGAGGGTTGATGCGTCCAGTATCCTGGCTGGCGTGACGCCTGGGGATTGGCCGCACCGACAATAACAGAGGGAAAACTGACAATGGCGATCGTCGAGCTCGGCGTGCTGATCTACAGCGGTGCGCAAATGGCCGCCGTGCATGGCTTGACCGACCTGTTCGCGGTCGCCAACCGGATTGCGACCGAGCATCAGTCCGAGCAACTGCCGTCCCTGCGCATCAGCCATTGGCAGGCTGAAACAGGTGGTGCGCCGACCCGCGTATTCGACAGCCAGCCCGGTAGCGGGGATAGGTTGACGGCCTTGCTGATTCCACCCTCCATTGCCGGCTTTTCCGAGGGCCAGGCGTCCGCCGAATTGCTGGATTGGCTGCGCCAGCAACATCGCTCCGGGACCATTCTGGGCGGGGTGTGCGTAGGTTCGATCCTGATGGCGGAAAGCGGCCTGTTGGACGGTCGCAGCGCCACCACGCACTGGACGTCGGCGAAAACCTTCGCCGCCCGTTATCCGGCGATTCGCCTGGAAGCCGACAAACCCATCGTCGACGACGGCGACTTGATCACCACCGCCGGCCTCATGGCCTGGTCCGAATTGGGCCTGCGCCTGGTGGACCGTTTGCTCGGCCCGAGCATCGCTGCCAGCACCGCGCGTTTCCTGGTGATCGAACACAGTGACAGCGCCAGTGAGTGCGGCAGTAACTTTGCGCCGATCCTTGCCCATGGCGACGCTGCGATTCTCAAGGTGCAACATTGGCTGCAGGCCAGCGGTGCGGTGGATGTTTCGTTGGCTGCCATGGCGCAGGAGGCGGGACTTGAGGAACGCACCTTCCTGCGACGGTTCCGCGCCGCCACCGGTTTGAAACCCACCGAATATTGCCAGCACCTGCGTGTCGGCAAGGCGCGCCAGATGCTCGAGTTCACCAACGGCACCATTGATCACATCGCCTGGACCGTGGGGTATCAGGACCCCGGCGCCTTCCGCGCCACCTTCAAGAAAATCACCGGGCTGGCGCCAAGTGATTACCGCAGCCGTTTCGGCGTGACGCCCTCTAAGGCACAAGCCTGAATCGTGCAGAAAACCGCGACACCGGGATCACATCGTGCAGAATAAAACAGGCCAAGTGCTATCGCTTTTCCCGCAACTGATTGATTCCCCGCGCGTTTAGACAAACGCCGCCTTGGCTTGATCCCTGCTACCGTTTCCTTACACACATGGCAGCAGAGCCAAGGGGGACGCATGACCCCGACAAATCGCAAAAAAATCGTGGTGGCGCATTCAATCCGTCCGCAAGCGCCATTGCACGAAGTGGAGACCAACCGCGCCCTGGCCCGTTGGCTGGCGCACGTCCTCGGGCTCAAATATGGCGGCAGCTATAACCCTGAGCAGCACAGTGGGCGCGACCTCTATCTATTGCCCACTCAGACGCTGGTCGGCGCGGCCCAGGCGCGGCAATTCGGCGTCAAAGGCCCTGAGGATTTGTGGGGCGGCTACGTCGATCACGATTTCATCTGCACCAAGGCCATCAGCCACGGTTTGCTGAATAAAAACGCGGTTGCGCCCGAAGGCTGGTCGCCGCTGTTTTCCGAGCGCATCCGCAATGTGGTGCTGGATGGGTTGAGTGTGCACGCCCTGGAAGATGCGCGGCCGGCGGCGACCCATTTGCTGTACACCGGCCCGATCCGTCTCAAGCCCGTGCATGCCTGCGCCGGTCGCGGCCAGGAAGTGATCCGCAGCCTCGACGAGTTCGACGCCATCCTCGCGCGCCCTGATGCGGCGCAATTGTTCAGCGACGGCGTGGTGCTGGAGCAGGACCTGAGTGACGTGGTCACCCACAGTGTCGGCCAGAGCTTTATCGGCGATCACGTCATCAGCTACTGCGGCGATCAATACCTGACCCGGGACGGGCAGGGCGAAGAGGTCTATGGTGGTTCCAACCTGTTGGTGGTTCAGGGCTACTACGAAGACCTGCTCAAGCTCGACCTGCCCGCTGACGTGCGCCTGGCCATCCAGCAAGCGCAGGTCTTCGATAACGCGGCGGATGAGGCCTATCCCGGGTTCTACGCCTCGCGGCGCAATTACGACATCGCCCAGGGCCTGGACAGCGACGGCCAACGCCGCAGCGGCGTGCTCGAGCAGTCCTGGCGCATGGGCGGGGCCAGCAGCGCGGAAGTCGCGGCGCTGCAAAGCTTCGTCAACAATCCCGGGCTGCGGGCGATTTATGTCTCGTCGGTAGAAACCTACGTCGACCAGCCACTGCCCGCTGACGCGATCGAGGTGTACCGGGGCCCGGCAGAAAACAGCGACTTTCTTCTCAAGTACGTGACGGTCAAATCCTATGACGGCTAGAAGCGAAACCATTGCCATTGATATCGACGACGAACAGATGAGCGGGACCTTCCTCAGTCCCAAATCGAAAGTACCGGGGGTGTTGTTTGTGCACGGCTGGGGCGGGAGCCAGGAGCGTGACCTGGAACGCGCCAAGGGTATCGCCGGGCTCGGTTGTGTATGCCTTACATTCGACCTGCGCGGCCATGCCGGCAACGGCATTCCGTTATCCCGCGTCACCCGCGAAGACAACCTGCGCGACCTGCTCGCGGCCTACGACCGCCTGTTGTCACACCCGGCCATCGACACCTCGGCGGTGGCAGTGGTGGGCACCAGCTACGGCGGTTACCTGGCCGCCATCCTCACTTCGCTGCGCCCCGTGCGCTGGCTGGCTTTGCGGGTGCCGGCGCTGTACCGCGACCAGGAATGGCTCAAGCCCAAGCGCGACCTGGACAAGGCCGACCTGATGGATTATCGCGGCACCTTTGTGCACGCCGAAACCAATCGCGCCCTGCATGCATGCGCGGCGTTTACCGGTGATGTGTTGATCGTGGAGTCGGAGACCGACGACCACGTGCCCCATGCCACCATCATGAGCTACCGCGCCGCCTGCCAGCAGACGCATTCGCTGACTCACCGGATTATCGACGGTGCGGATCATTCCCTGAGTGATCCGGTTTCCCAGCAGGCCTACACCTCGATCCTGGTGGACTGGATTACCGAGATGGTGGTGGGCGAGCGCTTGAGCATCATCCAGTCGTAGGCGTTTTCTTCACGCGCAATGCCTTGGCCTTGGCTTCGACCGCGAGGTACATCACCAGGGCCACCAGCAGGGGCAGGATGAAGTAGATCGCGCGGTAGGCGATCAGCCCCGCGAGCAGACTGCCGCGGGACGCTTCGTGCTGCAGCAAGGCAATGAACACTGCCTCCAGCACACCCAGCCCTGCCGGGATATGCGTGACCACCCCGGCAATGCTGCTGATCAGCAACACCCCGAGCACCACGGGGTAATCCAGCTGCTTGGGCAGCAGGGTAAAAATCACTGCTGCCATCAGCGACCAGTTCAGCGCGCCGAGCGCCAACTGCAACACTGCCATGCGCAGCGACGGCAGGCTGATTTCAATCCCGCGTATCGACCATGCGCGCTTTTTCGACAAGCGACAGGCCAGCAGGTAACCCAGGCTCGCCAGTACCAACAGCACGCCGACGCCTTGCAACGCACCGCTGCTGAGCTTCCACCCCGGCGGCAATGTCACCAGCCCGCTGCTGAATACCGCGCCGGCGATCGCCATGTAGCCGAACCAGTTGGTGGCCAGGCTCAAGCCGAGGATCTTCGCGATGTTCCCGCTGCTCACCCCGAGTCGGGAATACAACCGATAGCGCATGGCGATGCCACCTACCCACGCGCTCAGGTTGAGGTTGAACGCATAGCTGATGATGCCCACCGGCAAAATCTGCTTCCAGCCCAACGGCTGGCGGATGTAGGTGCGGCCGATCAGGTCGAAGCACGAATACACCAGGAAACTGCACAGGGTCAGCGCACCCGCGATGAGCAGCGTGCGCAGCTTGAAGTCGCCCAGGGTGTCGAGCACTTCGCTCCAGTCGATACGCCGGGCGAGCAGGGTGAACAACACGATCAGCACCAGGAAAAACACCACCGTCAGCGGTTTTTTCCAGCGTTTCAAGAAGCCGGGGCGAGCGCTTTCTTCAGCGATGCGAGCTTGGGTCATGATCCGCACGCTCCTCAAGAACGAAGGGTTTCAACCTCGGCTTGTGGGCCGGCAACCAGCCGGTCCACGACGGAAAATGCCGCAGCACATGGAACACCACGAAACCTACGGTCACCCGCCAGAACCAGCCGCGAGGCGCGCGGTTTTCCGGCATGGTCTTGCAGTGGTTCTGGCTCAGATATTCCAGGCGCTCGAACAACTGCTGGTTGAAGGCACGATCACGAACCAGCACATTCGCCTCCAGGTTCAGTGACAGGCTCAACGGGTCGAGATTGCTCGAACCCACCGTGCTCCACTCTTCATCCACCAGCGCCACCTTGCCGTGCAACGGACGCTGGCAGTACTCGTGGATCACCACGCCTTCCTTGAGCAAATAGTCATAGAGCATGCGTGCCGCCAGCTTGGCCAGCAGCACATCCGGCTGGCCCTGCATGATCAACTGCACGTGCACGCCGCGCCGCGCGGCATTACGAATTTCCCGCAGCAGGCGGTAGCCGGGAAAGAAATAGGCGTTGGCGATCACCACCCGCCGCTCGGCCTTGCGCAGGGCGTGCAGGTAGGCCTCTTCGATATCGGTACGGTGTTGCAGATTGTCCCGGTAGATCAGCCGTACCAGGCCGTCGCCTTCGCCGGCAGCCCATGGCGACGGGCGTTGCTCGCGCCGCCAGCCGCGCCGCTTGCGCACACGCCGGCCACTTTGTGCGAGGGCGAAATGATGCAGGTCGGCGACTGCCGGGCCCTGCACCTGCACGGCATAATCCTGCTTGGCCTCGGGACCGAAATCCCCCAGGTGATCCGCCGAGAAATTGATCCCGCCGATAAACGCCACACTGGCATCCACCACCACAATCTTGCGGTGCAGGCGGCGAAACCAGTTGGTGCGAAAACCCAATGTCTTGCTCGCCGGGTCGAACATCTGCACGGTCACGCCGGCCTGGCTCAATTCGCTGAGAAACCCCGGTGTCAGCTCGCCACAACCAAAGCCATCGAGGCTGGCGACGACCTTGACGCCACGCTGCGCCGCCTCGATCAAAATGCCTTTGAGCTCGTGGCCGACCTTGTCTTCGAAAAGGATAAACGTCTCCAGCAAGATCTCCCGCTGGGCCTGGCGCATCGCCTCGAACACTTTGGGAAAGTAGGCCTCGCCGTTCTCCAGCAACTCGATCTGGTTACCGCTCTGCCAGCCGTAATCCAGGTCCCGGGCCACGGCATCGTCCGGCGGTTGGTCGGTCGCGATGTGTTCCACCGCGACCTTTTCCAGTGGTGCGCTGTTCATAACTCGATCTCCACCGACAGCGGCGCATGGTCCGACAAGTGTGACCACGGGCGGCTGGTCAGGACTTGGGGCTGATGCACCTTGAGGTTGCGCACATAGATGCGGTCCAGCGGCAGCAGCGGCAGGCGCGCCGGGAAGGTGCGGGCCGGCTTGCCGTGGGTTTCGATAAACACTTCCCGCAGCCCGCAGTGGGCGAGATCGGCGCGCTGGCGCCAGTCATTGAAATCACCGGCGACAATCACCGGCGCGTCGGCGGGAATCTCGGCGACCCGCTGCGCGATCAGGCGCAGTTGCTGCTGGCGATGGACTTCCCGCAGCCCCAGGTGCACGCAGATGGCATGCACGTCCTGCACGTTGCCCGGCAAGCGCAGCACGCAATGCAGCAGCCCGCGACTTTCGTGCCCGCTCTGGGAGATGTCGAGATTGTCGTAGCGGATGATCTGGAATTTCGACAGCAACGCATTACCGTGGTCGCCATGGGGATACACCGCGTTGCGACCGTAGGCGTATTGCGGCCAGATACTGTCGGCGAGGAACTCGTACTGCGGCATGCTCGGCCAGTTGCTGTAGCGCTTGGGATGGCGCTCGTGGGTGCCGTGGATTTCCTGGAGGAACACCACGTCGGCGGCCACGCTGCGGATCGCCTCGCGCAACTCGGGCAGGATGAAGCGCCGGTTGAGCGCGGTGAAGCCCTTGTGGGTATTGACCGTCAGCACCCTGAAGCGGGTGATGGTTTCGCTGGGCGTGGTTGGCATCAGTTCCGGATGGGTCATGACAGCACCCCCGTGTCCGGCAACTTGCCGGGTTCGGTGGCCAGTGCCTGATCCAGGCCAAAACGCTGCAGTAATTGGCGCGCGTCGAAGGGCGCGCGCACCTTGATGTCGTTATCGAAGTAGCAAAACACCTCGCGCTGCTTGCGGGCGCGGGGTTTGTGCTTCGGGTCGATCAACTGTGCATCGGCGGGTTGTTTGCCGTGGCTCCAGCGTTCGATGCGATCGCCCCAGCGCTTGAGCGCTTCGGACGTATAGCCGCTGGCATACAGCGCTTTGTCCCCATGCAGGCGCAGGTACACAAAGTTGGCCGTGACGTCTTCCAGGTACGGCCACTTGCCGGCTGTGTCCGCCACCACCAGGGCCACGCCGTGCTTGTCGAGCATCTCGACAAACTCCGGCACGGCGAAACTCTTGTGGCGAATCTCCACCGCATGGCGCAGCGGCTTTTTACCGTGGGCTTGCAGGCTCGCCTTGCCGTTCAGGCGCGGCTCATGCTCGCGGGCGAGGGCGGCGGCCTGCTGGGTAGTGGTGGGTAATTCGGCGAGAAAGGCTTCAAACAACGGCGGGTCGAATTTGAAACTGGGCGGGAACTGCCAGAGGATCGGCCCGAGCTTTTCCTTGAGTTCCAGCACCCCGGAGGCGAAGAAATTCGCCATCGGCTTGTGCACCTCCCGCAGCCGCAGGATATGCGTGATATAGCGCGGCGCCTTGACGCTGAACACAAACCCTTCAGGTGTGTCGCCATACCACTCGGCGTAGCGCTTGGGTGTTTGCAGCGCGTAGAACGAGCCGTTGATCTCGATGCTGTTGACCGCCCGTGAGGCAAACTGCAGCTCGCGCTTCTGGGTCAGGCCCTCGGGGTAGAAATCCCCCCGCCAGGGCGTGTAGCGCCAGCCGGAAATGCCGATATGAATCGCGGCCATGATGACTCCCGTGGGTTAACTGTGTGGTGACCTCCGTTTTTGGATGACTGTGAGGATCGGGAGAAAGTTTCGATGGTCCTACAGACGGCACCTCTCAAAATGTGGGAGCGGGCTTGCTCGCGAAGACGGTGGGTCAGTCGATATCTCTGTTGACTGACACACCGCTTTCGCGAGCAAGCCCGCTCCCACATTGGGTTCTTTATCGCTGCGGGATCAGTGCCCGCCAACCACCCGGGTCGAACTTTCGGCATACACCGGCCCCAGCCGGTCAAGGCGCCCGCTCCAGGCCGTCAGCGCCAAGGCCACCAACACCACCGAGCCGCCAATCCACGCCGTGTGGATCAAGCCCATGTGGGCGACGATCATGCCGCCGGCCCACGCGCCACCGGCAATCCCCAGGTTGAACGCCGCGATGTTCAGGCCCGAGGCCACGTCCACCGCATTCGGCGTGTGATGTTCCGCCTGGCGCACCACATACACCTGCAAGCCCGGCACGTTGCCGAAAGCGACCGCGCCCCACACCAGCACAGTGGCCAGGGCCAGCCACGGATTACCCGCGGTGAAGGTCAGCACAAACAACACGGCAGCGAGCAGGGCAAAGATGATTTTCAGGGCGCTGATCGGGCCGCGTTTGTCGGCCAGCTTGCCGCCCCAGATATTACCGATGGCCACCGAGATGCCATACACCAGCAACACCAGGCTGACGGTGCCGGCGCTGAAGCCGGAGATGTCCTGAAGGATCGGCGCCAGGTAGGTGAACGCGATGAACGAGCCGCCGTAACCCACCGCCGTCATGGCGTACACCAGCAGCAGCCGTGGTTGTTTTAATACTTGCAGTTGTTGCAACAGTGACGCGGGTTTGCTGTGGGCGATGTTTTTCGGTACGTAGAGCAGGCTGCCGATAAACGCGATCAAGCCCAGGGCCGAGACGGCGAGGAAGGTTTCGCGCCAGCCGAAGTGCTGGCCGATAAACGTCCCCAGTGGCACACCGGTCACCAATGCGACGGTCAGGCCGGTAAACATGATGGCAATCGCGCTGGCGGCTTTTTCCTTGGGCACCAGGCTTGTGGCGATGGTGGAGCCAATCGAGAAGAACACCCCGTGGGCCAGGCCGGTGACGATCCGTGCCAGTACCAGGGACTCATAACTCGGCGCTTGCCAGGCCAGCAGGTTGCCGAGGGTGAACAGCACCATCAGCGACAACAACAGCAGTTTGCGTGGCACTTTGCCGGTGAGGGCGGTGAGTACCGGCGCGCCGATGGCCACGCCCAGGGCGTAGAGGCTGACCAGCAGGCCGGCGGACGGCAAGTCGACACCCAGGTCGGCGCCGATGGTGGGTAACAGGCCAACGATGACGAACTCGGTCGTCCCGATGGCAAAAGCGCTGAGGGTCAGCGCGAGCAAGGCAATGGGCATGGCTGCAACTCCGGTGTGTTTCAATCAGGAGCGCAGTCTCGGGGTTCGGCTTGTGCGGAAAAAGACAGGTATTGGCATTTGATATTTGCCTGGGGCGCACGGATCGACGCGCGTGGGGAACGATCAGGCGTCAAACCCGTCAGTTCCTTACAGACCCTTCTGAAGGAGCCCGGTGTTTTGTTGAATTTAAAGACTGTGCTACTGCTCGGCACGCTGCTGTTCTGCGGCAGCGGCGCGCTGCAAGCGGCCACCGCCCCCGCGGCTCCAGCGCCTGCCGCCCCGGCCCAGCCGGAACTTTTGGTAGAAGGCGGCCTGCTCGGCGCCATCAGCTCCAGCATCGATGATGTGCAGGACAAACTCGACCTCAACCAGAACCTGGTCGACGCCTGGCGGCTGCGGGCCGACCGGGCGGCGGATGAGGTGGACAAGCTGGTCAACCAGCCGTCCGAACGTTCCTCGTGGAGCGTAGCCGGGGATTTCCTGTTGTTGTCCGGGGTGTGGATCGGCGCGTTCGCCGCGCTGACCCTGCTGGGGCGCTTTATCGTCAAGCGCCTGAGCCTGCAGCGGCATATCGCACCTCGCCAGCGCCTCCAGGCGTTGCTGGGTTACCTGATTCCCTACACGATACCAGCGCTTATCTGCCTGCCATTGACGCTCTACGTCAGCCACTTCCTGCCCACCTCGGTGGGCCGTGCGCTGGCGCTGTGTTTTGCCTACGCCACCAGCAGCGGCATTTTCTCCACCTCGATCCTGTTGTGCGTGATCGTCATGTTCAACGTCGGCCACAAGCGCCCTGCGGTGAAGATTATTCGGGACTACTGCCCCAAGCCGCTGTTCCTGATCGGCTTCCTTGCCGCCCTCAGCGATGCGCTGACCAGCCCACAGATCGCCCGTCAACTGGGGGGCAATATCACCGCCAGCGTCGCGATCTTCACCGGGCTGTTTGCCTCGGTGATCTTCGGCATGCTGGTGATTCGCCTGCGCCGTCCGGTGGCGCATTTGATCCGCAACCGGCCCCTGGCCCAGCGCCTGAAACACCCGGCGGTGCAGCAATCCCTGCGGGTGTTTTCCGGCCTGTGGTATTGGCCGATCCTGCTGATGGTGCTGGTGTCGGCGATCAACCTGATCGGCGCCGGCGCCGACAGCCAGAAAGCCCTGCGCTGTGCGCTGTTCACCACGATCCTGCTGATCGGCACGGTGTTCCTCAGCACGGTGTTGCAGCACCTGTTCCAGTCCCGCAGCACGGTGGCGGTGCAGCGCAGCAGTGCCTACAAGGAACGTTTCCTCAGCCTGCTGCACGCGCTGTTGCGCATCGTGATGGCCATCGCCTTTATCGAAATCCTCGGGCGTATCTGGGGCGTTTCGCTGTTTGAGTTTGCCCAGCGCAACTCCGTGGGCCGGGCCATCAGTGATTCCCTGAGCAGCATCGGTTTGATCCTGCTGGTGACCTGGCTGTTCTGGGTGGTGCTCGACACGGCGATTCAGGAAGCATTGAAACCCCCGGTCAACAAACGCTCCAGCCGCCAGCCCAGCACGCGGGTGAAAACCATCCTGCCGCTGCTGCGCAACGCAGTGAAAATCGTCCTGGTGGTGATCTGCGCGATCACCACCATGGCCAACCTGGGGATCAACGTCGCACCGCTGCTGGCGGGTGCCGGGGTGGTGGGCCTGGCCATTGGTTTTGGCTCCCAGCAACTGGTGCAGGATGTAATCACCGGGCTGTTCATCATCATCGAAGACACCCTGTCGATTGGCGATTGGGTGGTGCTCGACTCCGGCCACGCCGGCACCGTGGAGGGGCTGACCATCCGCACCCTGCGCCTGCGGGACGGCAAGGGGTTTGTGCATTCGGTGCCGTTCGGGCAGATCAAGGCCGTCACCAACCAATCGCGGCAATTCGCCTATGCGTTCTTCTCGGTGCAGTTCACCTACGACACCGATGTCGACAAGGCCGTGGAGCTGATTCGCGAGGCGGGACAGTCGATCCGCGACGACGTGTTCCTCAAGTACAACCTGCAAGGGCCGCTGGAGGTATTTGGCGTCGACAAGATGGACCTCAACGGCGTGGTGCTGACGGCGCAGTTCCGCACGGTGTCGGGCGGGCAATATGCGGTGAGCCGCGCGTTTAACCAGCGCTTGAAAAAGCTTGTGGATAACTGTGCCTTTGTTCACTTCGCGCAAACTTATCCACAGCAGGTGATGCTGCCGCAGCGGGTCGGGCAGCAGGTGGATGAGCCGGAGGAAGAAGTGCCTTCGTCGGTGGTGCATACCGAGCAGCCTAGAACCCAATAGTTTTGTGTTGAGGCCGCCGGCCTCTTCGCGAGCAAGCCCGCTCCCACATTCGACCGCATTCCAAGGGCGGAACCGGATTGAAAGTGGGAGCGGGCTTGCTCGCGAAGGCGTCATTACGGGCGCTGCACAAGTCAGCGCCTGATCAGTTTTTCCCGCACCAACCCGGCCTCCTGCTGATTCAACTCCAGCAACACCTGCTGCTTGCCGGCAATCTCCACCGCCGCCGGCAAACCATTCCGGTACACCAGCCGATTACCGCTCAACGCCGGCACCTTGCTACCCGGCAGCAGCGTACCGACCAGGTTCAGCGGATCCGCCCCACACACGGCAATCAAGCTGCCATCGTGAGGCCGCCGCCGAACTTCCCGCAGCAGCGGAATCGCTTCCGGCAACGCAAACTGTTCCCCCGCCAAACCACTCACAAACCGCCCGCCCCGAATCTCGCCCCGGGCCTCCAGCCGGTGGAACGTACGCAGCAATTCCCGCCAACTGGGCAGCCAGTCCGCCTCGCGCTCCAGCAGGCGCCAGAACACCACCCCGTAGCGGCGCAGCAAGGTCATCGCCACATGCTCCAGCGTCTCGGCCGAGTGAGCCCCCGGACGTGTGCCGTCCGCCACCGGCGCCCGCCGTACCAGGGCCCAACGCCCGGCATCGTCCATCCCGCCGACAAACGCGCCACGCCCGCGCCGACTGCTGCGGGCCTGACGTTTGCTCGCCGGCGTGGTCAGGGCGCGCAGGCCGGCAAAACTGTCGGCGTTCGCCAGCCCCGCGCCCACCAGTTCCTGCAACGCGGTTTCCAGTTCGCTGCGCAGCAGATGGGCTTCGTGGATCAATTCATCGAAAAACAGCGCGCCGTTTTCCCGCAGCGCCTGATGGACTTTCTGTGCCTTGGGCGACAGCTCGGTGCTGTCCGGCGCTTCGGTCAGTCCACTCCACAATGGCACCTGGCTGCGGGGCAACAGCACCACTGGCGTGCTGCGCAGGGCCGTCGCGCCGGCCTTGTTGCTCAGGCGCGTCCACACCACTTTGCCGCTGCGGCACAAATCGTCCAGCCAGTGGGGCGCGTAATCCTTGATTCGTGCGCTGAGCAAATCGCTGTCCCAGGCCGAAGTGGCTGCGGCGTACCCTTCCAACTGCGCGACGATCTGCGGCAACACCGCGCTGCCCTGGCCGCGGGTACCGTTCGACAGGTGCTGCCAGTCGAACAGAAAACGCATGAAATCCTGCAACGCCACCGGCTCGATTTCCCGGCGCAGGCGCTTGACCGTGTAGCGGTGAATGCGCGCCAGCAGGTGGCGTTCGCACCATTGTTCGGCGCTGGCGCCGGGGCTGAAACGGCCGCGCAGCACGTAGCCTTCGCTCTCCAGCCGCGCGAGTGCCTGTGATACGTCGGCCACCGGCAAGGCCAGGGGCGCGGCGATCTCGATCAGCGTCAATGGGCCATAACCGCTCAGGCGCGCCCGCAGCACTTCCACCAAGGCTTCATCGAAGGTCCAGGGCTCATCGAAACCTGGCAACAGCGGCAGGTCATTCGGGTAGATCGCCGTTAAACAGCTCAAGCGCTCCAGGGCGACCCAAACGGCTTGATTAGCACCAATCTGCAATCGGCTGGCGCGCCCACCGTCGGCCAGGGCTTGCAGCCATTCGGCCCACTGCGCCGTGACCTCGGATTCGGCAATGCACGCCAAACTCATCAGCGCTTCATGCATCTCGTCCAGGCCATTGGGCGCCGGCCAGGCTTCCTCGCACACACCGGCAATCGCTTCGGCATCCAGCGCGCCAAGGTCATCAATGCTTTGCGGATCGCTCCAGCGCCGGTTGAGCACGGCCTGGGTGCGGCGCTCCTCCAGCGGAGCGTCGTCGAGAAAGGTGTAGGGGCGGGCGCTGAGAATCTCTGCTGCCAGTGGCGACGGCGCCGGCAGATCACGGCTGATCAGGCGGATTTCGCCGCGCTCCATGCGCCGCAACAGGGCCAGCCAGCCTTCGCTGTCCATGGCTTCGTGCAGGCAGTCGTCGAGGGTTTGCTCCACCAGCGGATGCTCGGGCACTTCGCGCTCGCCGGCGAGGTTTTCCAGGCAAGCGATCTGGTCGGGGAACACACTGGCGATCAGGTCTTCACTCTTCATGCGCTGGATCTGCGGCGCCACCTTGCGCCCACCGGTGTAGCGCGGCAACGCCAGGGCCACCCCGGCATTCCAGCGCCAGCGCACGCCGAACAGCGGTGCATCCAGTACCGCCTGGATCAGGATGTGCTCGGCCGTGTTGCTGTTCAGGTAGCGCCACACCTCATCCAGCTCAAAGCTGTGACTGGTGGACAGCGACAACACGATCGCATCCTCGCTGGCGGCGGCTTGCAGTTCGAAGTTGAAGGTGCGGCAAAACCGCTTGCGCAGCGCCAGGCCCCAGGCGCGGTTGATGCGACTGCCGAACGGCGTGTGGATGATCAATTGGGTGCCGCCGGACTCGTCGAAAAACCGTTCCATGATCAACGTGTCCTGGGACGGCAGCGCGCTCAGCGCCAGCCGCGCCCGCGCCAGGTAATCCAGCAGTTGTTCGGCGCTGGCCAGGTTCAGGCCGAGGGTGCCGGTGAGCCAATCGAGCGCCGGTTGCAGGTTACCCGGCGTGGCGCCCAGCAGCGCGTCCAGTTGCCCCTGAAAACGCGCCACGGCAAACGACAACTCGGCACTGCGCCCCGGTGCTTCGCCGAGCCAGAACGGAATGGTCGGCGGCTGGCCGTGGGCATCCTCGACCCGCACCTTGCCGGGCTCCACTCGCAGGATGCGGTAGGAGGTGTTGCCCAGCTGGAAGATATCCCCGGCGATGCTTTCCACCGCGAAGTCTTCGTTGACGCTGCCGATGTTCAGGCTTTGCGGCTCAAGCAGCACGCTGTAGTCGGCGTTGTCGGGGATGGTGCCGCCGCTGGTCACGGCGGTGAGCTTGGCGCCCCGCCGACCACGCAGGGTGCGGGTGATGGCGTCGCGGTGCAGGTAGGCGCTGCGCAGGCCCTGGCGCCCGTTGTAGCCTTCGGCGAGCATTTGCAGCAGTGCCTGATAGTGACGCTCATCCAGCTCGGCGTAGGGCGCGGCGCGGCGGATCAGCGTGAGCAGGGCCTGTTCCTGCCATTCCTGGCAGCTGACTTCGGCGATGATCTGCTGGGCCAGCACATCCAGCGGCGCAACCGGGATCAGCAAGGTGTCCAGCTCGCCCCGGCGCACGCAGTCGAGGAGGGCGGCGCATTCGATCAGGTCGTCACGGGTGGTGGCGAACAACCGGCCCTTGGGCGTGCCGCCAACCTGATGCCCGGAGCGTCCGACCCGTTGCAGAAAACCGTTGATCGAGCCGGGCGAGCCGATCTGGCACACCAGGTCGACATCGCCGATATCGATCCCCAGTTCCAGCGACGCAGTGGCGATCAACACCTGCAGTTCACCGGCCTTGAGCCGTTGTTCGGCGTCCAGGCGCATTTCCTTCGCGAGGCTGCCGTGGTGGGCGGCGACGGCGGTTTTGCCCAGGCGCTCGCTCAAGTGCCGGGCCAGGCGTTCGGCCAGGCGCCGGGTGTTGACGAAAATCAGCGTGGTGCGGTGTTGCCTGGCCAGTTCGGCGAGGCGGTCGTAGACCAGCTCCCACACGTCGTTGGCCATGACGGCCGACAGCGGCACCGGCGGCACTTCGATATCCAGGTCCCGTGGGCGTGCGTGGCCGATATCGACGATCTCGCAAGGCCGGCCGGTGCCCACCAGAAAGCGCGACACCGCCTCGATGGGCTTTTGCGTGGCCGACAGGCCGATGCGGGTCAGCGGTTCGCTGCACAAACCCTGCAGGCGCTCCAGTGTCAGGGCCATGTGGCTGCCGCGCTTGCTGGCGGCGATGGCGTGGATCTCATCGACGATCACCGTGCGGGTGCTGGCAAGCATCTGCCGGCCGGAATCTGAGCCGAGCAGCACGTAGAGCGATTCCGGGGTGGTGACCAGGATGTGCGGCGGGTGCTTGCGCATCAGGGCGCGGTCTTTCTGCGGGGTGTCGCCGGTACGCACGGCGGTGCGGATCGCCAGCGGTGGCAGGCCGAGGCGCTGCAAGTGCTCGGTGATGCCGGCCAGCGGGGTTTGCAGGTTGATCTGGATGTCGTTGGAAAGAGCCTTCAGGGGCGAGACGTAGACCACCAGCGTTTGGTCTGGCAGTTGGCCGCCATTGGCCAGGCCTTGGTGCACGAGATCGTCCAGCACCGCGAGAAAGGCAGTCAGGGTCTTGCCGGAGCCGGTGGGTGCGGCGATCAGTGTGGAGCGGCGCTGGCGGATCAGCGGCCACGCCTGGGCCTGGGCGGCGGTCACCGACGGGAACGTGCTGCGGAACCAGGTGCTGACGGCGGGGTGGAAACCGTTCAAGACCGTGTCCGTTGATTCAGGAAGGTTCATCCCCAATTTATGCGGCCGGCCCCGGCAACTTGCAACCCCGGGATGCATTCCCTGTGGTGAGGGATCTTGCTGTGGCGAGGGAGCTTGCTCCCGCTGGCTGCGTAGCGGCCCCAAAAAAGCGGGAGCGCTGCGCACTCCAGCGGGAGCAAGCTCCCTCGCCACAAGAAGCTCCCTGGCCACAGCAAGCTCGCTGACCACTGCAAGGCCCCTGGCCACTGCATGCTCCCTGGCCACTGCATGCTCCCTGGCCATAAAAAGGCTCTCTCTACCTAAACCCCCCGGCCGCAATCGGCGGCGCACTTTATAAGTGACGGTTGCGCTACAAACCCGCAAAATGCAACGATTCTGGCAAATGCCAACGGCATGGCTCACAAGCCTGTCGATAATAACCATCGTTCCAAACAGACCGGGCCTGCTCAATCTATGCGAATGCGCCTTATGTTACTGGGCGGCGGGAATGCCCTCGGGCAGGCGCTGATTCGCCTCGGTGCGGAGGAAGACATCGGTTTCCTCGCCCCGCGCCCGCCCCAAGACGGCTGGGATGCCGCGAGCCTCACGCAACTGCTCGACGACACCCGTCCCGATGCCTTGATCAATCTCGCCTATTACTTCGACTGGTTTCAGGCGGAGACGGTCAGCGAGACACGCCTGGCCGCCCAGGAATATGCGATCGAGCGCCTGGCTGAACTGTGCCAGCACCACAGCATCACCCTGCTGCAACCGTCCAGCTACCGGGTGTTCGATGGCTCCCGCGCCACCGCCTACAGCGAAAAAGACGAACCCGTGCCCTTGGGCCTGCGAGGCCAAGCGTTGTGGCGCATCGAGCAGAGCGTACGCGCCACCTGCCCGCAGCACGTGCTGTTGCGTTTCGGCTGGCTGCTGGATGACAGCGTCGACGGCACCCTCGGGCGCTTCCTGGCCCGTGCCGAAAAACCTGACGAACTGCTGATGGCCGACGACCGCCGGGGCAACCCGACGCCGGTGGACGATGCCGCGCGGGTGATCATTTCGGTGCTCAAGCAACTCGATTGCGCCGCGCCGTTGTGGGGCACCTACCACTACGCCGGCCACGAAGCGACTACCCCGCTGGCGCTGGGGCAGGCGATCCTGACCGAAGCGCGCAACTTCCACCCGCTGGCCGTGGAAGCGCCGACCGCCCAGGCCCACGCCGCCCGTCCGGATGCAGCCGACGAGCCGCAACACGCGGTGCTGGCCTGCAAGAAAATCCTCCACACCTTCGGCATCAAGCCACGGGCATGGCGGGCCGGGCTGCCGGCGTTGCTCGACCGGTTCTATCGACACGGTCAAACATAAAAAAGGCGCCTGAAACAGGCGCCTTTTTTTGTGGCGGTGCGCGAACGGTTAAAAGTGATATGTGTTGGCAAGTCGGATGCGCCACGGCATACGAAAAATTTGAAACCTTTGGTGCGCCCGGTCATCCATGCCAATAGGGATTGATTGTGCTTACGGCTCGTTCAGCAAAAGCAAAAGTCTGCATTCAGAAGAAGACTTCGCCCATCCAGCCATGGGCAGCCTAAAAGAGGAGCCCCACCCATCATGGCAACAAACTCTCCGGTGAATGGTTCGCCGCCGCCTCACGATGATGTGTATGAGGAAGCGCACGACCTGCAGTTCGCTTTGAGTGCCGCCGGGCTTGGTATATGGCGCCTGGATTTGACGACGGGCGAGCTGAAGACCTCGGCCACTTGCCGCCTCAACTTCGGACTCGAACCACAGATACCGTTCAGTTATGAACACATGCAGCGCCTGGTGCACCCCGAAGACAGAGGCCGAGTGGCTGACGCATGGGATCGCTCGATCGCTCAACGCTGCGCCTACGACGTTCACTACCGGATCGTCACGCCCCACGGTGAAACTCGCTGGCTGCACGTGTGCGCCAGAGCCCGTTACGCCGATGACGGTCAGCCCGTCGCGATGACGGGAACCGTTCAGGATGCGACCCAGGAGCAGTTACTGCAGTCGCAAAACATGGAAGCGCTGGGGCGGATAACGGGCCGCGTGGCTCATGACTTTAACAACCTGCTGACGGTGATCCGTTCTTCAGCAGATCTTTTGACGCGTCCGTCAGTATCGGAAGAGCGGCGGCTGCGCCTGGTGCAAGCCATTTCCGAGGCGGTAAAGCGTGGTTCTCACTTCACCAGCCAATTGCTGTCCTTCGCTCGCAGGCAAACCCTCCATCCCGCACCGCTGGACGTCAATTCAAGCACGTTGGCCATGGCCGATACGATTGCTTTGCGGGTTGGCACAGGCATCCACGTACGCATTGAGTCCACAGCAGCCCCCTGCGTTGTTCACGTTGACCCAGAACAGTTTGAAACCGCCATTCTCAATATGCTCATGAATGCCCGAGACGCCATGCCTGATCACGGTGAGGTGGTCATCCGTGTTGAGTCGATGGACCTTATCCCTGCGTCCAATGGTCATGCCCTTATGAACGGAAGTTACGTTGCCGTCTCCATCACAGACAATGGTTCGGGTATCGCACCGCTCAACCTCGACAGAATCTTTGAACCGTTTTTCTCCACCAAAGGCAACGGCCAGGGAACCGGGTTGGGGCTCAGCCAGGTATTGGGTTTTGCCAAACAGTCGGGGGGAGAGGTCAGGGTCGAGAGTCGTCTGGGGCAGGGAAGTACGTTCACGCTTTATTTGCCCCGCGCTTGAACGGGATGAGTGGATAGCCCGATTGCACAAATGGAGTTAGCATCGTAAACCTTCGGCTCAAGAGCCTGTTGTTCACATCAGGGTTGCATTGTGGAAAAGCTAAATCGCCTTCAAAGCGGAATAGAAGGGCTGGATGCTCTGCTCAAGGGCGGGCTAGTCGCAGGTGCCTCCTACATTATCCAGGGGCGCCCAGGATCGGGTAAAACCATCCTCGCCAATCAACTGGGATTCAATCATGCGCGCAACGGGGGCCGAGTACTGGTGGCCACGTTGCTGGCCGAGTCCCACGACCGTTTATTTCAGTTCCTCTCGACCCTGAACTTCTTTGATGTTTCCCGGGTGGGGGCCGAAATTCAGTTCGTCAGTGCATTTGACACCCTTGAGAACGACGGTCTCGATGAAGTGGTCAAGCTGCTTCGGCGTGAGATCAGTCGCCAGAAGGCCACCGTGTTAGTGGTCGACGGCTTGCTCAATGCACGCTCCAAGGCTGACTCGCCCATCGACACCAAGAAATTCATTTCCGAGCTGCAAGGGCACGCTGCGTTCGCCGGTTGTACGGTGCTGTTTCTCACCAGTTCCCGGTTGGACGACGGCAGTCCTGAGCACACCATGGTTGATGGTGTGATCGAGATGGGTGAAGAGCTTCACGGCAGCCGTTCAGTGCGCCGTATTCAATTGCGCAAGACTCGGGGCAGTGGTGCACTGACCGGATTGCACGAGTGTGAAATCACCGACGATGGCCTGGTGGTTTATCCGCGTCTGGAAAGCCTCTACAGCCATCCGTCTTTACCTGACAGTGCTGATCTGACGCGTATCACCAGCGGCATCGGTTCGCTGGACGCCATCATCGGCGGTGGCCTGCACAGTTCCTCCGTTACCCTCGTCATGGGGCCTTCCGGCGTCGGGAAAACCACATTGGGGCTCAGGTTTCTCGCAGAGTCGACAGTGGAAGCGCCGGGCCTGCATTTCGGTTTTTATGAAAGCCCGCAGCGGTTACGCCTCAAAGGCCAATCGCTGGGTATTGATATCAAGGGTATGGAAGAAAGTGGTGCGCTGAGTCTTGCCTGGCAACCCACGACAGAAGGCCTGCTCGACGGTCTCGGCGCACGTCTGCTGAAAATAGTTGAGGAAAAGGGCATCAAGCGCCTGTTCATCGACAGCTTGAGCGGCATGACCCGAGTGTCGACAAACCCGGCACGTATCACTGATTTCTACAGCGCCCTGATGAGCGAGCTTCGTGCCCGTGGCGTAACGGTATTTGCCTCATGGGAGATGCGTGACGTTTTTGGTTCGGAGGTCAGTTCTCCGACTCCGGACCTGTCCAGTATTGTCGATAACCTGCTGCTGATGCGTTTCTTCGAGATTCAATCTGAACTAAGAAGAATGCTTTCGATTCTTAAGGTACGAGATAGCTTCTACGATCCTTCGCTTCTTGAAGTGGTAATCCATGAAAACGGCGTTGACCTGAAGAAGGCATCAAGAAATGCATTGGCTGTCCCTAATGATTCTTCGCTGCCGGGCTCAACGTCCTAAGTCTCTGATTCGGGTTGAATTGACATGACCACCATCCTGGTCGTCGACGACGAGTATTTGATCGCTGACATTCTCGGCTATGCGCTGGAGGATGAGGGGTACATGGTCGTAAAAGCGAGCAATGGCCAGAAAGCACTCGAGGTCCTGGAGCGCGAGCGGCCAGCGTTGATCATCACCGACTTCATGATGCCGGTCATGGATGGCCAGGAGTTTGCCGAAGCGGTTCGTGCTCTGCCGGCAGTCAAACACTTGCCCATCATTCTGATCAGCGGAGCCCAGGCACATATTGGTATGGAGCGGTCGGACTTGTTCAATGCGGTGTTGAAAAAGCCGTTCAACATTGACTTGGTCATAGCTGAAGTGCACCAGCTCCTGGCTGACGCCTGATTCGCAGCACACGGGCGTGTGCCTGGCCTCTGATTGGCGCTTGCCTCCAGGGGAAACCTCACAAAAAAGGCCCTGTACAACAGGGCCTTGGGTAGAACCTAGAACTTGTAGCCAATACCGACCATGTACACCATCGGGTCAACATCCACATTGACCTTGGCCCGAGTGCCCTGGCCCAGGGCGTTGTTATCCACGGTGGCCTTGGTGCTGATGTCGATGTAGCGCGCCTGGGCGTTGATCATCCACTTGTCGTTGATCATGTAGTCCGCACCGATCTGCGCGGCCCAACCCCAGGAGTTTTCCGCCTTGAAGTTGCTGAAGCCGGCCTGCTCGGCGCGGCTGCCGACGTGCTCGTCGTAGATCCAGGTGTAGTTGATACCGGCGCCGATGTACGGTTGGAATACCGACTTGCTGTCCAGCGGGTAGTACACGACGCTCAGGGTCGGTGGCAGGTGTTTCAGCGTACCGAGCTTGCCGTTGGCAGCGCCCAGGGCGGTGTTCTTGATCTTCACATCATGTTCGAACGGTGTGGCCGCCAGCAGTTCGATACCCCAGTGGCTGGTAAACATGTAGGCGAAGTTCAAGCCCAGCTGGGTGTCGCTGCTCATGGTCGCCTTGCCGCCCAGGTTGGTCCCGGCCAGCGGGCCCTGGTCAACCTTGACACTGCTGCTGTCCGCTTTCGGGTTGACGGTGATGGCACCGGCGCGAATCAGGATGTCACCCGCTTCGTGAGCGTGGGCAACAGGGGCGACGAGGGCGAGCGCGACAAGCGACGCGCCGAGCAGGGACTTGTTCATGGGAGCTCCAAAGGACGTTATTAATTGCTTGTGTCCAATGGTAAAGATCGTAACGTTCGAGCTTTTGACTCAGCTCAATGAAAGCGCAATCACGGGTTATTCCTGCAACTCGTACACATAGATCTTGTCGGCATCCATCTGGTAGCCGGCATCGGCCAGTTCACTGCTGGACGGTTTGACCTGCATCTGGCCTTCGATCCAGTACGGCTGATACAACTCGTCGAGCTTCACGCCGACTTCGCTTTTGACATGCACGATCTGGTTCGACGGCGGTGGCGGCACGTGAATGCAGGCGCCGAAATACGGCACCAGCAGGAACTCCGTGGTGCGGCCTTCCTCGCTGACTTCCAGCGGCACGATATAACCCGGCAGGCGGATGTGCTTGCCGTCCAGGCTTTGTACGACCGGCGCGTTGGGCAGGTCCTGCTTGGCGGCCGGCGCTGACTCCACCGACAACGCATCGGCCATGCCCGACAAGTCGTGCAGCGGTTTCATGTTGGGGATTTCCGGCGGCGCGTCCGGCGGGATCATCTCCTGCCACGACAGGTCCTTGGGCTGGTCTTCAGCCCACACGGGCAGGGCCGCCAGCAGTAACAGTGCGAGCACGACGCGACGCATCAACAGCTTCCTCATAAACGTATCGACAGGCCGTCGGCCAACGATTGCCGATAGGCGCGCCAGGCCGGCACGCTGCCCATCAGCAGGGCTGCGACGAGAATACCGCCCAACAAAGTCCATTCATATTCGCTCGGCAACGACAGCGGCAGGTCCAGGCCGTAGTTGGCCTGCAAATACCCGCGCGACGCGGCGATGCACACATACAGCAGCCCGACGCCGGCGATCACGCCCGACAATGCCAGGGCGAAGGCTTCGAAGATCAGCAAGGTCGCAATATGCCAGGGCCGCGCGCCCACTGAACGCAGGATTGCCATTTCCCGGCGGCGCTCGTTGAGGCTGGTGAGGATCGCGGTGAGCATGCCGATCAAGCCGGTCAGCACCACGAACAGCGAGATCACGAACAGCGCTTTTTCAGCCGTGCCCATCATGCTCCACAGCTCTTGCAGCGCCACGCCCGGCAGGATCGCCAGCATCGGCTCGCCACGGAACTCGTTGATCTCCCGTTGCAGGGCGAAGGTGGAAATCTTGTTGTTCAAACCGAGCATGAACGCGGTGATGGCTTGTGGCGTCAGGTCCATGTTGCGAGCCTGGTCGGCGCTGATCCGGCCTTTGCCCTGGGCCGGCACGCCGTTGTGCCAGTCGATGTGAATCGCTTCCATGCCGCCGAGGCTGATATGCAGTGTGCGGTCCACCGGAGTGCCGGTGCGCTTGAGAATGCCGACCACGGTGAACGGCTTGTCATCGTGCTTGACCAGGCTGACCACCGCCACGCCGTGGGCCAGCACCAGCTTGTCGCCGAGCTTGTAATGCAGCGCGTCGGCCACTTCGGCGCCGAGCACCACTTCGAATGGATCGGTGGCGAAGGCGCGGCCGCTGGCCAGTTCCAGGTTCTGCCGGCGGCCGTATTGGTAGTGTTCGAAATAGGATTCGTTGGTGCCCATCACGCGGTAGCCACGGTGGGAGTCGCCAAGGGAAATCGGGATCGCCCATTTTACCTGCGGGTTGGCCGCGAAGTGCTCGTAGCTGTCCCAGCGAATGTTGTTGGTGGCGTTGCCGATGCGGAACACTGAATACAGCAGCAAATTCACCGAGCCGGAGCGCGCGCCGACGATCAGGTCGGTGCCGCTGATGGTGCTGGCGAAGCTGGCGCGGGCTTCGGTGCGTACCCGTTCCACCGCCAGCAACAGGCACACCGACAGGGCGATGGCGAAGGCGGTGAGGATCGCGGTAAAGCGGCGGTTAGCCAGGCTGGCCATGGCTAGTCGAAACAAATACATCTCAAACCTCTGCGGGCGTGGCGGCGCGATTGAGTTCGGCCAGCGACAGGTTGCGGTCGAACAGCGGCGCCAGGCTCTGGTCATGGCTGACGAACAACAGGCTGGCGCCTGCTTCGCGGCATTCGGCGAACAGCAACTGAATGAAGGCTTCCCGGGCGTCGTAGTCCAGGGCCGAGGTCGGCTCGTCGGCGATCACCAGCTCCGGCTGGCCGATCAGCGCACGGGCAGCGGCCACCCGTTGTTGTTGGCCGATGGACAGGGAGTCGGCGCGGCGCTCCAGCAGGCTCTTGTCCTTCAGGCCCAGGTGGGCGAGCAAGGTCGCGGCAGCCTGGTCGACGCTGCCGTGACGCTGGATTGCCCGCTGTGCCCGTAACGGTGAAAAGTGGCAGGGCAACTCGACGTTCTCGCGCACCGAGAGAAACGGCAACAGGTTGAACTGCTGGAAGATGTAGCCGGTGTGGTCGACCCGGAAACGGTCGCGGGCGCCGGCCGAGAGTTCGGTCAGTTCCTGGCCCAGTAGGCGGATGCTGCCCCGGCTGGGCTTTTGCACACCGCCCAACAGGCCGAGCAGGGTGGTCTTGCCACTGCCGCTGGGGCCCTTGAGGAACAGGGTTTCCCCCGGCTCCAGGCGGAACGTGGGGATGTCCAGCAACTGTGGGTGACCGGGCCAATTGAAGCCCAGGTCAGACAGTTCGATAAGTGCTTGGGTCATAGGGAGGTCAGTGGTCTGGCTCGATTTGGATGATGACACCGATCAACTGTAGGAGCTGGCTTGCCTGCGATGGCATCACCGCGGTGTTTCTGGAGCACCGCGGCGTCTGCATCGCAGGCAAGCCAGCTCCTACAGTGTGGTGTTTACATCAGAATTTCAGGGTGGCTGCTGTGGCCGTCGCTTCCACACCCTGCTGGCCGCTCGGGCCAATGAGTTGTACCTGAATTTTCTGGGTGGCGGGGAAGGTCTTGAACACCTGGGTCAGGTCGAGGTTGCTCAGCGCGGTCGGCGTGGCGCAAGTGAACTGGTAGTGAGCGTGGATTTCGCTGTGGTCGTGGTGATGTTCGTGGGCGGCGGCGCCTTTGCCATCGGTGGCGTGGTCGTCATCGTCTTCATCGTGGTCGGCTTCAGGCTTGTCGCCGAACAGCGGGCTGTTCAGTTCCTGGGTGCTGATCACGCAACCGGCGGCCTTGGGCAGGCTGAACAGCACCAAAGGTTGTTCAAGTTGTTTGCGGGCAGCGGCGACCTTGGCTTTGTCGGCGGACGTTGTAGCGAGGTGTTCGAAGCCCACCAGGTTCATCGCCGGGCTGTCCAGTTCCAGCTCCAGGGCCTGGCCGTCGAGCACCGCATTGAGGCGACCCACGCCGTGTTCGTGGGCACCGAGGCTGCCGTGCTCGTGATCATGGTCGTGCTCGTCGGCAGCGTGGGCGATGGCCAGTGGCAACAGGGCAAACGGCAAAGCGAGCAGCAAACGGCGCATGGTGGAGCTCCCGGACAAAGATGAAAGTTTTGTTATGTGATCTTATAACAATTTTGCTAGGAGTTTGACCGCCCGCTTGGCGTAGCGCAAGACGCGTGGGAGCATGCTCGTCAGAAAAGTGCGGGAGTAAGTGCGATGTTGAGAATTCGTGGAACCGTCGGTGACCTGCCGGTGGACTTGACCCTGGAGCTGGATGACGGCGACTGGGCCCGGCTGGGCGCGCAGTTGCAGGCCAGCAAACCGCCGAGTGCCGAGCCCGTGGTGGCGCCGGCCGCGGGTAACCTGGACGAGAGCCTGTGGCAGGCCGCCCAGGATTTGCTGCGCAAGGCCGGGCAACTCAACGGCCTGGAATTGCTTGATCAGCTGGAAGGCCTGGCCGGCAGCGCCTCGGCGGGCAAGCGCCTGCTGGTGCGCCTGCGCCATAGCGCCAAGGTCAAGGTGGCCAGCGGCGGGGATACGCCGCTGTACAGTTGGATCGAGTAACGATCAGTAAAGCGCGGCGAACAGCTTGCGGCGGTATACGGTGACCAGCGGGTGATCGTTGCCGAGCAGTTCGAACACCTGCAGCAGCGTCTTGTGGGGCAGGCCTTCGCTGTAGCTGCGGTTGCGGATGAACAGCTTGAGTAAGCCATCCAGCGCGGCGTCGTATTGCTGGCGCGCCAGTTGTTGCACGGCCAGTTGGTACACCGCCTCGTCATCCTGCGGGTTTTGCGCCAGGCGGGCTTTCAGGTCTGCGGCGTCCGGCAGGTCGGCGGCCTGGCGCAGGAAAGTGATCTGCGCCTTGGCGCCGGCCAGTGCGGCCTTGTGATCATCGCTCTTGACGGCGTCGAGCACGGTTTGCGCTTCGCCCAGTTCACCGCGCTCGGCCAGGCAGCGTGCGTACAGGATCAGCGCGGCGGCGTTGGTGTTGTCTTCGCCAAGCAGGGTGACCAGCACGGCCTCGGCGTCGGTGATACGGCCTTCGGCAAACAGCGCCTGGGCCTGCTCCAGTGGATCGGCAGCCGCCGGTGGTGGCATCTGCACATGGGGCTCCAGCATCGCGCGCACGGCGGATTCAGGCTGCGCACCGGCAAACCCATCCACTGGCTGGCCATCCTTGAACAGCACCACGGTCGGCAGGCTGCGAATGCCAAAGCGCGAGACCACGTCCGGCTCGGCATCGCAATCGACCTTGGCCAGCAGCAACTCACCCTGATAACTCTCGGCAATCTGCGCGAGCATCGGCATCAACGCCTTGCACGGCGCGCACCACTCGGCCCAGAAATCCACCAGCACGGGTTTTTCGAAGGAGTTCTGGATCACCGCCTGATCGAAGGTGGCGGTGGTGGCATCGAAGATGTACGGCGTGGGCTCACTCATGGGGAATCTCGAAGAAAGCAGGAATGGGGCAACTATAAAGACTGGAGGAGGCGACCGGAAGCTATGCCGCGATTAAGCGCGTACAGGATGCCAGAAAGGGTCCTGGTACCAGTCTTGAGGAAAACCCATCGCTTTGAGTGCGACAGGTCGCCGAGTGTGAGTTCTTCCAGCATTGCCCAGCCGGGCATGAGTGGTGGTTGGTCGTAGTTGGTGGGGTAGTGTCGGGCGTAACTCTCTTTTGCTCTCTGGCGTTTGAGATGGGCTTTGCGACCGCTTTCGGCTTGCAACCGATCTATTCGCAGGCATTCGCGCTCATAGTCTCGGATAGCGGCACATTGCTTGGACTGCAATGTTGCAAGTAGGCGTTGGTGGTCAAATGCCTGTTGAAAAATGCCGATATCGGTATACCAATGGCTGCCATAGTTGGGCCCCATATGGTTACTGATCATTGAGCGGGTCGCTATTTCCACGCGTTCAATGGCATCCATGCTCAACAATCGAAGCCTGCGGTCAAAGTCGTAGAGTCGAGTTAGCTGACGAAAACCTGTGCCATCGCGAAATCGATGATCGACATCCCCCGATTGCTGAAAAGGGCGCATGTAGGGGCTCAATCGGAAAAAACTGACGGACTGCAAGAAACACTGCGCACGGGCTTCATCTTGAATGAGCAAACCACGTTGTTTGAGCAGTTCTATCTGGGAGGGGACATCAATGGCAGGTTTGTCGAACGTTCTCATGCCCAAAAAAAGCCAGGCATAAAAAACCCGCACAATTTGTGCTTAGTCACTTGCGCGACCAGAGGCATGGCGGGTGTATTGCGGCAAAGACTAGGCAGTAGCGGTGATGTTTGCAAGCTTTTTGAGCAAGAGGCGACGGATGCAAATTGGGGGGTTGGCATACCGTTGGGTCGTCCAGGTTGCGTGCGAGAGGCGGCCATTTTCCACGCTACGCTGAAGACTGTCTTAGCCCATCTGTTACTGGAGATTTGCGGGTTTGATAGGCGCGACTATCGCTGCGAATGGTACAGGCTCACCTTGCGAAACTCCCACGGCTCGGCCAGGTCGGGCAGTGTCAGGGCGTCGAGGATACCCAGGCGCTGATACTCCGGGTGCTGGAAGTCCCGAACCCGGGAATCGGCGACCAGCGCTTCGCGGCCGCGTGTCAGGAATTGATCCAGCAGCGGCAGGTTCGCCCGGTCGTACAGCACATCGGCGACCAGGATCAGGTCAAACCGGTCGGCTTCGGTGAAGAAGTCTTCTGAATAGCCCAGTGTTACGCCGTTGAGTTCGGCATTCGCCCGGCAGGCAGCCAGGGCCAGCGGATCCAGGTCGCACGCCACCACTTCCAGCGCTCCGGCCTTTACCGCGGCAATCCCGGCAACACCCGAACCTGCGCCGAAATCCAGCACCCGCTTACCCGCGACCCACTCGGGGTTGGCCGCCAGGTATCGCGCCAGCGCCAGGCCACTGGCCCAGCAAAAGCTCCAGTACGGCGGCTCATGCAGGATGCGCCGGGTTTCTTCGGGGCTGAAGGCGCGGTCCATGTTGTCGGCGTCCAGTAACCACAGCGACAACTCGGTGCCCGGCAGCGGGCAGGGCACCAGTTTGGCGTCGCCGATCAGTTCGCTCAGTGCGCGTTGCAGGCCCAGCGGTGGCGTCATGGTGCGGGAACGAGTTGCAGCGGCCCGGTGGTCTGGGTGATCGCCTGGGTGATGCGCACCGGCGGCAGGTGCAGGATCAACTGGCCGGACTGGCTGGCGCGACCACGCAATTCAACGCGCCCGCCCGCCGGGAACGCTTGCGGGTTGAAGCGCAGGCGGAAGGCCAGGGGCTTGTTGTTGCCGATCAGCACGCTGCTGGCGAGCAGTTGTTGCGGGCGCGAACGGTCGTCGATCACCAGCAGCGCCAGTTCGACTTCCGCACCCGCCGGTATACCGTTCAATTGGCCGCTGACTTCACGCTGATAGGCGGGCAACGGGCCGAGATCTTCTTCCACGCCCGGCAGTTTTTTCTCTTGTTGCGGTGCCGGAGCCGGCGCCGCAGGTTTTGGGGCATGGCTGCTGCAGGCGACCAGAAAACCGAGCAACGTGAGCAAAACAAGTGGTCGTAACTGCATGTACGGCTCCAGAAAGGACAAAATCCGTGGCTTAAAAAATATGAAACATAATAGTCAGCCTATATACCGTAAAGGCTATGGCTTGTCTTGCCACAGGGATGCGCTACCATGGCCCTCCCATTTTTTGTTGCCTGCCACCATGCACTGTCCCTTCTGCGGTGCCAACGACACCAAGGTCATTGACTCGCGTCTGGTCGCCGAGGGCGAACAGGTGCGTCGCCGGCGTGAATGCCTGGCCTCTGGCTGCGGTGAACGTTTCACCACCTTCGAAACCGCCGAACTGGTATTGCCACGTCTGATCAAGACCGACGGCAGTCGCCAGCCTTTCGACGAAGAAAAACTGCGCGCCGGAATGCAGCGCGCCCTGGAAAAACGCCCGGTGAGTGTCGAGCGGCTGGAAGCGGCACTGGTGCATATCAAGCACAAGCTGCGCGCCACCGGCGAGCGCGAAGTCAAATCCCTGGTGGTTGGAGAACTGGTGATGGGCGAGCTGCAAAAGCTCGACGAAGTCGCCTATATCCGTTTCGCCTCGGTGTATCGACGCTTCCAGGACCTCAACGAGTTCCGCGAAGAGATCGACCGCCTGGCCCGTGAGCCGGTAAAAGAATGAACCCACCTTCGGCAGAACAAGCGGTACTCGACGCCCATTACATGGCCCGTGCCCTGGAACTGGCGCGCAAGGGCCTGTACACCACCCACCCCAACCCGCGGGTTGGCTGCGTGATCGTGCGTGACGGGCAGGTTGTCGGCGAAGGCTGGCACGTGCGCACCGGCGAACCCCATGCGGAAGTCCATGCCCTGCGGGCAGCGGGCGACAAGGCTCGGGGCGCCACCGCCTACGTGACCCTTGAACCGTGCAGCCACCACGGGCACACGCCGCCGTGCGCCGATGCCTTGGTGAATGCCGGCCTGGCCCGTGTGGTTGCGGCAATGCAGGACCCGAACCCGGAAGTCGCCGGGCGTGGCATGCGCCGCCTGGCCCAGGCCGGGATCGAGACCCACAGCGGCTTGCTGGAAAACGAAGCGCGGGCGCTTAACCCGGGCTTTCTCAAGCGCATGGAGCATGGCCTGCCGTTTGTGCGGGTCAAGTTGGCCATGAGCCTGGATGGTCGCACCGCGATGGCCAACGGCGAAAGCCAATGGATCACCGGCCCGGCCGCCCGTGCCGCTGTGCAGCGCCTGCGTGCCCAGGCCAGTGTGGTGCTGACCGGCGCCGACACGGTGCTGGCCGATGGTGCTCGCCTGACCGTGCGCGCCGCCGAACTGGGCCTGGATGAAGAAACCACCGCCCTGGCGATGTCCCGTCCGCCGCTGCGTGTGCTGATCGACGGCCGCCTGCGGGTGCCGCTGAATGCGCCGTTCTTCAAGGCTGGCCCCGCGCTGGTCATCACCTGCGTGACGCCGGACAACCAGTACCCCACAGGCCCCGAGTGCCTGGTGGTGCCGGGTGTCGACGGCCAGGTCGACCTGCGTTCCGCGCTGGTGGCCCTGGCGGCCCGTGGTGTCAACGAAGTGTTGGTGGAAGCCGGCCCAAGCCTGGCGGGTGCCTTCGCCCAGCAAGGGCTGGTGGACGAGTACGTGATATTCGTCGCCGGCAAGTTTCTTGGCTCTGCCGCCCGGCCTTTGCTGGACTGGCCGCTTGAGAAACTGGCCGACGCCCCCCAACTCAAGATCACTGAAATGCGCGCTGTTGGCGATGACTGGAGAGTCACTGCCATCCCTCTGCCATCAGCGAGCGTATAATTCCCGGCCTGCGCCACGTCTTCAGGAGAACGGCATGTTCACCGGCATTATCGAATCCATCGGCAGCATCCGTGCAATGACCCCAAAAGGCGGCGATGTACGCCTGCTGGTTGAAACCGGCAAGCTCGACCTGAGCGACGTCAAACTGGGCGACAGCATCGCCGTCAGCGGTGTATGCCTGACCGTCATCGAATTGCCTGGCAACGGCTTTGCCGCCGATGTCAGCCGGGAAACCCTGGACTGCACCGCGATGAACGACCTCAAGAGCGGCAGCCCGGTGAACCTGGAAAAAGCCCTGACCCCGACCACCCGTCTCGGTGGGCACCTGGTCAGCGGCCACGTCGACGGTGTCGGCGAAGTGGTTGCTCGCAGCGAAAACGCGCGTGCCGTGGAATTCCGTATTCGCGCGCCGAAAGAGCTGGCCAAGTACATCGCCCACAAAGGCTCGATCACCGTCGACGGCACGAGCCTGACGGTGAACGCCGTGAATGGCGCCGAATTTGAACTGACCATCATTCCCCACACCCTGAGCGAAACCATCATGGCGTCGTACCAGCCGGGTCGCCGGGTGAACCTGGAAGTGGACTTGCTTGCCCGTTACCTGGAGCGCCTGTTGTTGGGCGATAAGGCCGCAGAGTCTGACTCTCTTCAAGGGCCCGCCGGGAACATCACTGAAAGTTTTTTAGCCGCTAACGGCTACCTTAAATCCTGACCCAAGGGGGTGCCGCGTGGCGCTCAACAGCATCGAAGAACTGGTTGAAGACATCCGCCAAGGCAAGATGGTCATCCTCATGGATGACGAAGACCGCGAGAACGAAGGCGACCTGATCATGGCCGCCGAGTGCTGCCAGCCGGAACACATCAACTTCATGGCCAAGCACGCCCGTGGCCTGATCTGCATGCCGATGAGCCGCGAGCGCTGCGAGCTGCTGAAGCTGCCGTTGATGGCGCCGCGCAATGGTTCCGGGTTTGGCACCAAGTTCACCGTGTCCATCGAAGCCACTACCGGTGTCACCACCGGTATCTCCGCTGCTGACCGCGCCCGCACCGTACAAGCCGCTGCCGCGAAAGACGCCAAGGCCGAAGATATCGTCAGCCCTGGCCACATCTTCCCGCTGATGGCCCAGCCGGGTGGCACCCTGGCTCGCGCCGGCCACACCGAAGCGGCCTGCGACCTGGCGCGCATGGCCGGTTTCGAGCCGAGCGGTGTGATCTGCGAAGTGATGAACGACGACGGCACCATGTCCCGTCGCGCCGAGCTGGAAGAATTTGCCGCGCTGCACAACATCAAGATCGGCACCATTGCCGACCTGATCCACTACCGGATGATCCACGAACGTACCGTTCAGCGGATTGCCGAGCAGCCGCTGGACAGCGAACTGGGCCAGTTCAACCTGGTGACCTATCGTGATTCCGTGGAAGGCGACGTGCACATGGCCCTGACCCTGGGCACCATCTGCGCTGAAGAGCCTACCCTGGTGCGGGTGCACAACATGGACCCGCTGCGGGACCTGCTGATGGTCAAGCAACCGGGGCGCTGGAGCCTGCGGGCCGCGATGTCCGCGGTGTCCGAGGCCGGCAGCGGTGTGGTGTTGCTGCTGGGCCATCCGCTGGACGGCGACGTGCTGCTGGCGCATATCCGCGAAACCGCCGACCACGCGCCGGTGAAAAAACCGACCACCTACAGCATCGTCGGGGCCGGTTCGCAGATCCTGCGGGACCTGGGCGTGCGCAAAATGCGCCTGATGAGTGCGCCAATGAAATTTAATGCCATATCCGGTTTCGACCTGGAAGTAGTAGAATACGTGCCCTCCGAATAAAGGCCGGCGTTGTTTGCCCCTTGTTCGCGGTTCAAATATCACTGAGGGGCGCGCACTAAGCGCGTCCCGGCTCTTTAAGAGATTTGTCGAATGACCCTGAAGACCATCGAAGGTACCTTCATCGCCCCCAAAGGCCGCTATGCCCTGGTGGTTGGCCGCTTCAACAGCTTCGTGGTTGAAAGCCTGGTAAGCGGTGCCGTGGATGCCCTGGTTCGCCACGGTGTGAGCGAAAGCGACATCACTATCATCCGCGCTCCTGGCGCCTTCGAAATTCCACTGGTTGCGCAGAAAGTTGCACAGCAGGGTGAATACGCGGCGATCATCGCCCTGGGCGCGGTCATTCGTGGCGGCACTCCGCACTTCGAATACGTGGCTGGCGAATGCACCAAGGGCCTGGCCCAGGTGTCCATGGAGTTCGGCGTGCCGGTCGCCTTTGGCGTGCTGACCGTTGATTCCATCGAACAAGCCATCGAGCGTTCCGGCACCAAGGCCGGCAACAAAGGTGCTGAAGCTGCCCTGTCCGCCCTGGAAATGGTCAGCCTGCTGGCGCAGTTGGAGGCCAAGTGATTAGCGACGACAGCGATCAGTTCAACCCCCAGGACCCGCGCCCGGCAGACGCCGGCAAGCCATCGAAAAGCGAAAAGCGTCGTTCGGCCCGCCAGCTCGCGACCCAGGCTTTGTACCAGCGCCACATGGCGAAAACCTCGCTGAACGAAATCGAGGCGCAGTTTCGCGTCGACAACGATTTCAGCGCGGCCGATGCCAGCTACTTCCACGACATCCTGCACGGTGTTCCGGCCAACCTGGCGGAGATCGACGCTGCACTGACGCCGTGCCTGGACCTGGCGATCGAAGAGCTGGACCCGGTTGAACTGGCCGTACTGCGCCTGTCCACCTGGGAACTGCTCAAGCGCGTCGACGTGCCTTACCGCGTTGTGATCAACGAAGGGATCGAACTGGCGAAAGTCTACGGTTCCACCGACGGTCACAAGTTCGTCAACGGCGTGCTCGACAAGCTGGCCCCGCGCCTGCGTGAAGCCGAAGTGAAGGCGTACAAGCGCTAACTGGCGCTTGCTGACGCAATGGGCGAGTTTGAGCTGATCCGCAACTACTTCGCCGCCGCGCCCTGTGCGCAGGGCGGCGAAGGCATTGCACTGGGGATTGGCGACGACTGCGCCTTGCTGGCTGTTCCTCCCGGGGAACAGCTGGCGATTTCTACCGATACCCTGGTGGCCGGCGTGCATTTTGCCGACCCCTGCGATCCGTTTCTGCTCGGCCAGCGCTCGCTGGCCGTAGCAGTCAGCGATCTGGCGGCCATGGGCGCCAATCCCCTCGCGTTTACCCTTGCCCTCACCACCCCGACGGTTGATGCCGATTGGCTGCAACGCTATGCCCAGGGCTTGAACGCCATGGCGCAGGGTTGTGGCGTGGTTCTGGTAGGTGGCGACACCACCCGTGGGCCGCTGAGCCTGACCATGACCGTGTTTGGCCGGGTGCCGGCGGGCCAGGCCTTGACCCGCAGCGGCGCGCGGCCTGGCGACTTGCTGTGTGTGGGCGGTGAGCTGGGTAACGCAGCGGGCGCCTTGCCGCTGGTGCTGGGGCAGCGCACGGCGGAGGCGGCTATCGTCGAGCCACTGCTGGCCCATTACTGGTCGCCGCAACCGCAGTTGGCGCTGGGCTTGGCGTTGCGGGGCAAGGCCACGTCTGCCATGGATATTTCCGACGGCCTTTTGGCTGATTGCGGGCATATCGCCAAGGCGTCGGCTGTCAGCTTGTTGATCGAGCAGCAAAAACTGCCATTGTCCGCCGCCTTGCTGGCGTTCGTCGGTGAAGCGGATGCCCGGGTGGCCGCGTTGAGCGGGGGGGACGACTACGTACTGGCGTTCACCTTGCCGCCCGCCGAACTGGCGCCGCTGTTGGCCGCCGGTGTGCCGGTGCATGTAATCGGCCGGGTCGAGGCGGGGCAGGGCGTTACCCTGCTGGATGCGTCTGGCCAGGACGTCACGCCGGCCATTCGTGGCTATCAACATTTCTGAAAGGCATAGAACCAAGCTGAAGGCCAATCGAACCTATTGATCTTTATCAGCGATAATTCAGCTTAAGCGTCTGTAGGAACCTACTGTTACAATCCCTCCCCTGTGAAATCTGAAATCAGGAGCACAAGGTGCCCGTCGTTTTCGTCGCCGCTTCCAAGCTGCCAACCCCTTTTGCCACGTTCACCATGAATGGCTTTCTTGAAGAAGCCACCGGGCGCGAACACGTTGTTCTCAGCCTCGGTGACGTGGCGGACGGTGCCCCGGTCCTCGGTCGCGTGCACTCCGAGTGCCTGACCGGCGATGCGCTGTTCAGCCAGCGCTGTGACTGCGGCTCGCAACTGGAAGCCGCCCTGCAGGCCATCGCCCGCGAAGGCCGTGGCGTGTTGCTGTACCTGCGTCAGGAAGGCCGTGGCATTGGCCTGCTGAACAAGATCCGCGCCTATGAGCTGCAAGATGGCGGCGCCGACACTGTGGAAGCCAACGAGCGCCTCGGTTTTGCCGCTGACCAGCGCGACTATGGGATCTGCCTGCCGATGCTCCAGCACCTGGGCGTCAAATCCCTGCGGCTGATGACCAACAACCCGCGCAAGGTCAAAGCCTTGACCGACATGGGCATTACCGTCGCCGAGCGCGTGCCGCTGCACACCGGCCACAACCCGCACAACAAGCTCTACCTGGCCACCAAGGCCAGCAAGCTCGACCACATGATGGGCAACGAGCACCAGGGCGAGGCCGACCGGGCGTGACGCGCGGCCAGGTCAAGCGGCGACTGTCGTTTAACTGGTGGCAATACCTGGCGTTGGCGTTGGTGCCGTTGTTTGTGATCAACCTGGTGTTTGGCAAGGCCGAGCCCTTGCTGCCCGTGCTGGCGATGCCGTTTTTTATCGCCGGCGTAGCCTCGATGTTTGTCAGCCTGCGTTACTTCCACGGCTATAAACACGCGCTGATCGCCACCGGCAAAGCCCTCGATACCCCTGAAGAACCGGCTGCCTGGATCACCCTCGCGGCCCGCCGTCGTGTGGCGTTGCTGGTGGCTGCACTGCCGGCCTGGGTCGGCGCGCTGGCAGTGTTTGTCGGGCTGGAAGCGGTGCCGCTGTTTCTGTTGGCATTGTCGACCCTGGTGCTGTTCTACCTCTACCGCATCCCGCGCCAGTTGGGTTGATGCGCGTCTGGCTGGCGGTGTTGTTGATGGCAGTCGCGGCCCAGGCTGCGGCGGTTGAGCGGGTGGTCAGCCTTGCGCCTTCCTTGTCTGAAATCGTCGTTGAGCTGGGTGCGGCCGAGTTACTGGTGGGCTTGCTGGATGGCGGCGAGCGGCCACAGGCGTTGGCGAACGTGCCGTCTGTGGGCAACTACGGGCAGTTGGACATGGAGCGGCTGCTCAGCCTCAAGCCCGACCTGATCCTGCTTTGGCCCGGCAGCGTCGGCCCGGGCCAGCGTGAACAGCTGCAACGCCTGAACATCCCGGTATTTGTCGCCGAACCCCACAGCCTCGAACAACTCACCTCACAGGTCGAAACCATTGCCTGGCAACTCGGGCGGGATGACGCCGGCCGGCAATTGGCCGCGCAGTTGCGTCAGCGCTTGGCCGAATTGCGCTCGCGCTATCACCGGGCCGAGCCGTTGCGGGTGTTTTATCAGGTGTGGAACCAGCCGCTGTACACCGTGGGTGGCGGGCAGATCATCAGCGATGCGCTGAGTGTGTGCGGCGCGCGCAATGTGTTCGATGACCTGAAATTACCGGCACCGCAGGTCAGCATTGAGTCGGTGTTGCAGCGTAATCCCGGGGTGATTCTGGCGGGCGATCAAGCGCAGCTGGATGCCTGGAAGGCCTGGCCCCAGGTGGCGGCGGTAGCGAACGGGCATTTGCTGCTGGTGCCCGACAAGGGCCTGGAACGGCCCAGCGGACAGATGCTGGAAGCGGTGGCGCGGTTGTGTCAGGTGATTGCACCGGGGCTGTGAGACCGCTATCGCAGGCAAGCCAGCTCCCACATTTGACCGAGTCGTCTGGATAAGCACGGTCCCCTGTGGGAGCCGGGCTTGCCCGCGATGAGGCCGGTGCAGACGACTTAGAGTTCCGGCGTCCAGGTCACCCCGAACATCAGTGCCCGGCCTTCTTCCCGATAGCCATATTGCTGGCCTTGATACTGATACAGCGCCCGGCTGTAGTCCTTGTTCAGCAGGTTATCGAGCTTCATTTCCAGCGTGACTTCATGGTTCACCGCCCAACTGCCCCGTAGCCCCAGCAAGCCATACCCGCCCAGGCGTTGCTGGTTCGCCGCATCGTCGTAGCTGCTGCTGACCGCTTGCCAGCTGGCGCCGACGCCGAATTGATCGAATTGGCGATCCAGGTCCAGGCTCAGGGTGCGCCGGGCTCGACGCGCCAGTGTGCGCCCGGTGTCGCGGTCGTGTGGGTCGATCAATGCAACGGCGAGGCTGCTTTGCCAGCCGAACAGTTCTTGCTTGAGCGCCGCCTCGAAGCCGTTGATGCGTGCGGCGCTGACGTTTTGCGGGCCGTTGCTGGCAAACACGATCGCATCCTGAATATCGGTGCGGTACAGCGAGGCTTCCAGTCGGCTGCTGTCGCTGAGCTGGCTGCGCCACTGCACTTCGTAGCTTTTCGATGTCTCGGGCTTGAGGTTCGGGTTACTGTTTTTGAAGCCGAATTCGTCCGGGTAGTAGAGGTCGTTGAACGTAGGCGCGCGGAAGCCTTCGCTGTAGCTCAGCAACAGATCATTGTCCGGGTTCAGCGGCAGGGTGAAGGTGCCGCTCCAGCTGTTGTGGCCGCCGAACTGCTGGTTATCGTCGCGACGCAGGCCCAGTTCGGTGGAAAAGGACGGGGCTTGAAAACGGTGCTGGATAAACGCCGCTCGATTCCAGCGACTGTCTTCGGCGAACGCTGTGCTGCTGTTGACCTGGTCCTCGTACCAGTCGCCGCCCAGGATCAGGCTGTTCTGCTCATTGAGGGTCAGGTCGTTCTGCCAGTTCAGTGAGTTGCGGTAAGTGTTGAACACGCTGCGTTCGGTGCTGAGCTTGTCCCGGGTTTCTTCGCGGTTTTCGCTGTGGCCCGCTTCCAGCCGGGACTTCCACGTGTCATTGATACGCGCGTCAACATAGGTGCTGACACTGCTCACGGTGAAGTGGGTGTAGGGCTTTTGCTGGAAGCTTTGGAAGGTGGTCGAATCGAAGCGACCGAACGGGTTGTCGAATTCGCTTTTGCCGCGGTTATCCAGCACGTTCACACCCGCTTCGAGGTCATCGTTGAAGGCATGGCTCAGGCTGAAACTGATGGCCTGGTTGCGATAGGCGTCATGGTCACGGTCGCTGGGATAGGAGTCGTACGTGCGATTGATTCCGGCCGTGTCATCCAGGCTGGCGCCGAGGTTGAAGCGAGTTTGCGCATCGCCGCCGGACAAGCCCAGGCTGCGTTCCCACGTCTGGTTGCTACCAAATCCCACATGCAGGCGGGGTTGCAGGCCGGACTCGTTACCACGCCGGGTGAAAATCTGGATCACCCCGCCAATCGCATCGCTGCCGTAGATCACCGAGCGCGAACCACGCAGGACTTCCACGCGTTCGATCTGCTGGATGTTCAGGTGCTGCAGGTTGCTGTCGCCGGAAGTCGAGTTGCCGATGCGCTGTCCGTCGACCAACACCAGGCTCTGGGCCGACTTGGTGCCACGAATGTAAACGCTTGCCAGGCTGCCACGGCCACCGGCCTGTGAAACCTGCACGCCGGGCACGCGGCTGAGCAAGTCGGTCACGCTGGTGGGTTGCAGGCGGTCGATGTCGTCGCGGGTGAAGACGGTGTTGGCGGCGCTGCTGTCGTTGCGCGCCTGGACCTGGCGGTTGGCGCTGATCACCATGTCGGGCAGCTTGAGGGCTTGGTCGCGTTCGAAACTGTCGGCGAGCAGGTCGGTGGCGGGCAGTAACAGAAGGGGCAGGGCGAGGCGAAGGCGGTTCATGGGCTGTCCGTAGCATTTGAAGTTGGCATAAAACAAATGTGGGAGCGGGCTTGCTCGCGAAGGCGCAGTGTCAGTCAATGCATCTGTCGACTGACCCAGCGCTTTCGCGAGCAAGCCCGCTCGCACATTTTTAATCGCGTTTCTACAGGCCCAGCAGGGCCATGCGCTGACGAACCGAAGCTTCAATCCCGGATTCATCCAGCCCGCACTCGGCCAGCATCTGCGCCGGCTTGGCATGCTCGACATACACATCCGGCAAGCCCAGGTGCAGCACCGACTTGAGGATATTCTCCCGTGCCAGGAACTCACTGACTGCCGCACCGGCGCCGCCCATGACGGCGTTTTCTTCGAGGGTCACCAGCAGCTCATGGCTGCCGGCGATCTCGCGCACCAAGGCCTCGTCCAGTGGCTTGACGAAACGCATGTCTACCACCGTGGCGTCGATCTTCTCGGCCACTTTCAAGGCTTCAGCCAATTGCACGCCGAACACCAGCAAGGCAACGCCGCTGCCCTGGCGGCGGACGATACCCTTGCCGATTTCGATAGGCTCAAGGTCCTTTTCGATCACCGCATTCGGACCATTCCCACGCGGATAGCGCACAGCCGCCGGGCCGTTGTACAGGTGGCCGGTGCTGAGCATCTTGCGCAGTTCGTTCTCGTCGCTCGGGGTCATCACCAGCATGCCGGGGATGCAGCGCAGGTACGAGAGGTCGAAGCTGCCGGCATGGGTCGGGCCGTCTTCGCCCACCAGGCCCGCACGGTCGATGGCGAACAGCACGTCGAGGTTCTGCACCGCGACGTCATGAATCAACTGGTCATAACCGCGTTGCAGGAACGTAGAGTAGATCGCGACTACCGGCTTGGCGCCTTCACAGGCCATGCCCGCGGCGAAGGTCACCGCGTGTTGCTCGGCGATGGCCACGTCGAAATAGCGCAGCGGGAAACGCTCGCTGAACGCCACCAGGTCGGAACCTTCCTTCATCGCCGGGGTGATGCCCACCAGGCGCGGGTCGGCGGCGGCCATGTCACACAGCCATTCGCCGAACACACCGGAATACTTTGGCCCGCTGGGCTTCTTCGGCGCGGCGGCCGGGGCGTTCAGCGGTTCAAGCTTGGTGATCGCGTGGTAACCAATCGGGTCGACTTCCGCCGGGGCGAAGCCTTTGCCTTTTTTGGTGACGATGTGCAGGAACTGCGGGCCTTTAAGGTCACGCATGTTGCGCAGGGTGGCGATCAGGGTTGGCAGGTCGTGGCCGTCGATCGGGCCGATGTAGTTCCAGCCCAGCTCTTCGAACAGGGTGCCGGGAACCAGCATGCCCTTGGCATATTCTTCGGTACGACGGGCAATTTCCCACGCGCCGGGCAGACGCGAGAGCACCTTCTTGCTGCCTTCACGCATGCTTGCGTAAGTGCGGCTGGAGAGGATTTTTGCCAGGTAATTCGACAGGCCACCGACATTGCGCGAGATCGACATGTCGTTGTCGTTGAGGATCACCAGCATGTTGGCGTCCACTTCCGGCGCGTGGTTCAGCGCCTCGAAGGCCATGCCGGCGGTCAACGCGCCATCACCGATCACCGCAATCGCCTTGCGATCGCTGTTTTGCAGGCGGGCGGCAATCGCCATGCCCAACGCTGCACTGATAGAGGTGCTGGAGTGGCCGACGCCAAAGGTGTCGTACTCGCTCTCGGAGCGGCGCGGGAAGGCGGCGATGCCATCCTTCTGGCGCAGTGTGGCCATGCGCTCGCGGCGTCCGGTGAGAATCTTGTGCGGATAGGCCTGATGACCCACGTCCCACACCAGCCGGTCGTCCGGAGTGTCGAATACGTAATGCAGCGCAATGGTCAGCTCGATGACGCCCAGGCCGGCACCGAAATGCCCACCGGTCTGGCCGACCGTGTAGAGCAATTCCAGGCGCAACTCATCGGCCAGGGTTTCCAGCTCGGCTTCACCCAGGCGGCGCAGGCCGGCTGGCGTGTTGGCACGGTCCAGCAGGGGCGTGGCCGGGCGCTTGCGGGGAATCTCTTGAAACGTCGTGGGCATCAGGCGAATCGTTATAGGTATAGAAGAGGCGGCAGTTTACCTCAAGCATCGCAAACTGCCCACGCAGAGCGCCGAACTTGGCTGATATGCGGTGGAAAAGGCCGCTGTTGTCAGTGGCGACGTTCGACGATATACCGCGCCAGGTCACGCAGTGGCTCGGCAGCCGCGTCGAAAGGTCGCAGGGCATCCAGGGCCTGGTCCCGCAGCTCCAGGGCGTACGCCTTGGCGGCTTCCAGCCCGAGAAGCGAAGGATAAGTCGGCTTGTCCCGTGCGATATCAGCACCCTGGCGCTTGCCGAGGGTCGCGGTATCGCTTTCAACGTCGAGAATATCGTCCTGCACCTGGAACGCCAGGCCGATGGCCCGCGCGTAGGTTTGCAGCGCCGCCAGTTGCGCAGCTTCGGCACGGCCACTGGCCAGGGCGCCGAGGTGCACGGCGGCCTCGATCAGAGCGCCGGTCTTGTGGCGGTGCATGTATTCCAGGGCTTGTTGATCGAGCTTCAAACCGACCGAGCCCAGGTCAATCGCCTGGCCGCCGACCATGCCGGCAGGCCCTGCGGCCAGCGCCAGCGCGGTAACCATGCGCAGACGGATCTCGGCGTTGACGCTGCTCAGGCGCGGGTCCAGCAGGGCGCTGAACGCCAGGCTTTGCAGGCCGTCACCGGCGAGAATCGCGCAGGCTTCATCAAAGGCTTTATGGGTAGTGGGTTGGCCGCGACGCAGATCGTCGTCGTCCATCGCCGGCAAATCGTCGTGTACCAGGGAGTAAGCGTGGATCAACTCCACCGCACAGGCGGCGCCGTTGGCTTCCTCCGCCTGGGCGCCGAGGGCTTCACAGGCCGCATAGGCGAGCAACGGGCGAACGCGCTTGCCACCGTTCATCACGCTGTAGCGCATGGCCTCATACAGGCGGTTCAGCTCAGGGCTGGGCGCGACAAACAGCGGATCCAGCGCAGCATTGACCCGGGCCTGGCTGCCGGCCTGATAAGCGTCGATCATTCAGGCTGTTCCGCATCGAAAGGTTCTTCGGCCAACTCCCCATCGCGTTCCAGCAACACCTGGACCTTCTGCTCCGCCTGCGCCAGGGCGCTCTGGCAGTCGCGGGTCAGACCGATGCCTTGCTCGAATGCGGTCAACGAGTCTTCCAGCGACAACTCGCCGTTCTCCATACGCTCGACCAGGGTTTGCAGGTCGGCGAGGGATTGTTCGAAATCGAGTGCAACTTTTTTGCGGGCCATGGCGGCTATTCCGGTAGACGGTAAACCGGCGCGACACTAGCAGACATGGGGGATTGGGGCAAATGAGTGGGGGGATTTGCCTTGAAAATCAATCGCCTTGAGTGTTGATTTGATAGCGGGTGCTGCGGCCGCCGCCGGGTAGCCGAACCAGGCAGTTTTTTTCCAGAAGATCGGCCAGATGTCGGGTCGCCGTGGCCTTGGACACTTTGGCCACTGCCTGATACTGGGCGGCGCTGATCCCGTGCTCAAAGCCCTTTTCGCCACCGTCGAGCAGGCGATTCAAGACTTTGGTCTGTTCGGCGCTGAGTGCGTGGTCCCGATGCTGCTGCCAGAAGCGGGTTTTGCCCAGCACCCGGTCAATCCGCACCATGGCCTGCTGCAAGCTACGAAGCAGCGTTTGCAGGAACCACTCAAGCCAATCGGTGATATCCAGCGTGGCCTTTTGACTGGTTTCCAGTGCACGGTAATAGCCCGCCCGGTCTTCAAGGATGCTCGCCGACATCGCGTAGAAGCGGATCGCTTGATGCTCTGCCTGGGCAAGCGCGAGGTCGGTAATCGCCCGCGTCAGACGACCATTACCATCATCGAAGGGATGCAGGGTGACGAACCAGAAATGCGCCAGGCCTGCGCGCAGCAATGGGTCAAGGGCCGCATGATGGCGACTGGCTTCAAACCATTCGATGAAATCGTCCAGCGACTGCTCCAGTCCTTGGCGGGGTGGGGCCTCGAAATTCACAGTGGGTCGGTCCAGTCGTCCCGATACAACCTGCATAGGCTCATCCCCCCTTAACGCGCCTACGTTCAAGCCGTGGGTGGAAAAGCGGGCTTCCTCGGCGGGAAACAACCATCGATGCCATTTGAATAGACGGGTGAGGGTAAACGGTTGAGCAAACTGTTGCGTGGCGTCCAGCATCAAGTCAGCCAGACCCTCACTGCGTCGGCTCACTGAGCCGTCTTGCAATTGCTCCAGGCCCAGGCGTCGGGCCAAAGAGGAACGTACGGAACCCACATTCAGTTGCTCACCCTCGATTGCCGAGGAGGTCAGAATGTTTTGCAGCAACGCATCCAGTTCATTCTCTGAGCTCTGGGCCTGGCTGACCGAACCGAGCATGCCCAGCAACTTTCCTTGCGCCTGCGTGCACTCTCGCAACAACGCTGCAAGGCGCTCTGGTTGCCAGTGAAAGTGCGGCCAGTCCGGTTGTTGCCAGATCCAGTTCGGGTGATCCATAGAGGCATGCTCGGTATGTGAGCCGAATAGAAGGCTTATTCGGCTCATTTGGTGAGCCGATTGTGTGAGCTATTCGGCTCACTGTCCAGCCAGATGCGCACATCAGGTACAGCGCCGCCTCATCACTGGCCAGCAGGATCGCCTGTTCCATAACCTTTGGCGCAGTACTCGCCAGCTCCATCGATTCGCTGGCTGTCGCCCCCAGGCTTTCAAACAGCTTGCCGGCGTCCTTGAAGATCTCCTGCGCTTGCTTGATGGCGTCCCACACGCCGGTAATCGCGGTCCAACTTCCCGCCAGCACGCCATTGCCAATCGCGCTCGAAGTGGACCTTTCCCAGTGCGGCCGGAAACCACTCCATTACTTGCGAAGCTTTTTCTGTTCCGAGCCGCTGCCCGGTACTACGTAAAACAGCGGTTCAGCTCATTGACGGCCGTGGCGTTTTCGGTGGTGCGTTGCATTGACCCTGAGCGTCCTTGAGACTGGCCTCAAATTCGACCAATCCCCCGTGCATCTTCTGCAGCGCTTCGATTTGCTTCATCAGTTCCTGCTTTTTGTTGGTGATTGCCTTGTCCGCCAGCTCCCAGGGCAACCCATCACCAGGATGCCCGACCAGAATCACCTGCAACTCCTTGAGCTTGAAACCCAACTGCTGGGCGCACTTGATGAACGTCAGCAGTTCGACACTTTGCGTGGAGTAAAATCGATAACGACCTTCCCGCTGCGGCGGCGGCAACAGGCCGATGGCTTCATAGTGACGAATCGCTTTGATGGTTGTGCCCGACAGTTGCGCGGCTTTGCCGATGTACATGAAAAGTCCTTTTCCCAAAGAGTGCGCCGGCCTGTTTCAGCCACTGTTCCCGCTGTGCTGGCGTAGAGCCCAACACCGGCCCGAACAGCAACGTCTTGATCGGCTGAATGCCACAAAACGCCAGTGTTGTCTTGCGCATCTGATGCAGCGCGGGCATGCGGTAGAACCACCTGTAATACCACGCTGGCGTGTCCAGGGTCACCAGCAAATGCGCAGTTCGGCCCTTCAGGAGTTTGTCGGGGAAGGCTTTGCCTTTGCGGTATTTGAAGGCGAAACCAGACAGGAGAATTCGGTCGATAAAGCCCTTCATCAAAGCCGGGATGCCACCCCACCAGATGGGGAAGACAAACGTCAGGTGATTGGCCCACAGGATGTCGGATTGGGCGTTGAGCAGGTCGGGTTCCAGGGGTTGGGTTTGGTTGTAGCCGTTGTGCAGGATGGGATCGAAAGTCAGGTCGCCGAGGCGCAGGACGCGCACTTCGTGACCGGCGGTTTTGGCCGAGGTGATGTAGGTGTCGGTGAGGGCAGAGCAGAAGCTGGTGCGGGAAGGGTGGCCGAGGATGACCAGGATGCGTTGGCTCATGGTGGTGGGGATCCTGAAAGTTGGGGGTTCAGGGTGAGGTGTGACCTTAGGGGGAGAGTCAAGAAGAGGCGGTGATTGGGAATGGCCAGGAAGACTGATCCCTTTCATTTGCAGGACGTTTCCTAGAGAATTCCAAGCGCTTGCGCCAGCAAAATCCCGCGACTAGTCTGCGTTCCGTCACTGCATATTCAGTGATCGGGTTTAGTCGCCCGGACAACGCTAGGCGTACAGCGCCATCTCAAAGCCAGGTATTTATCGCCTGCACTTTATGGTGGCTGTGCGCAGGGCACCTTCGGGTGCGCCGGTGCCTAGCGGCCGGTCGACTAACCTGCGTACAGCTGCCACCTTCTGATCGTTTAGTCGCGAGAGGTTAGTGGTTTAACTCACTGCTAGGAGTTCTACCATGGTCAAAGTTACCCCCGATCCACCCGCATTCCATAAAGCCTTACTCCGCGACACTGATGCCTCGCGTCGAGTGATCGATCACTACCTCAAAGCGCCGGACGCGCAGCCTTCACCCAACCCGTTTACCGTCGATGACGAACTGAGTTTCGAAGATGCCCTGGCCCATGCTGCCGAGTTATTGCATTGCGCCGTGGCAACCGCCCAGGCGTCGACCGAGCCGCTGAATGGCGCACAGCGGGCGGTGATGCATTTGGTGGAAATGTCGAAGGTGGTGGTGGATCGAGCGCTGGACTGTTTGCAGCCGAGGTGAGGATCCTAAGCCGACACTGAGGTAACGATGCATTTGGTCAGCAACCTACTGACCAAATGCTAATCATCACGGCTCAGGGGCGCAGATCCCGGCAGACGATTGTCATCGAGTAAAGCTCTCCCCTCAGGCGTACGGCTTGAAGTCGTTGTTGTCGCGAGTGAGTAACTGCATCAGCTTGGGATGGATGAAGAGCTTTTCCTTGCCAACCTGAACCTCTTGCAGAACGCCGATGGCGACTAGTTCTTTGAGGTAACGGGAGGCTGCTTGACGCTGGGCAATCTGTTTGTCGACGACGTTGCTGATGCGGCAGTAGGGCTGTTCGAAAATGACGTCTACCAGCTCGCGGGAATAGGTTTTCGGCAACTGCTCACGAACAAACTGGGTGGTGTGCTCGGACAGGCTGCGAATAGCGGCAATTTTTGCACAAGTCCAGCGTGCTGTTTCTTCCACAGCGCTGAGCATGTACAGCAGCCAAGGCTCCCAGGCTTGTTTGCGAGTGACATCAAGCAACAGGCGGTAGTAATCGGCTCTATGGGCAATGATGTAACGGCTAAGGTAGAGAATCGGTAGATTCAGCAGGCCTTCCTGGATCAGGTACAGGGTGTTGAGCACTCGCCCGGTACGGCCATTGCCGTCGGCGAATGGGTGAATGGCTTCGAATTGATAGTGACTAACCGCCATACGTACTAATGGATCCAGGTCGGTCTCGTTGTGCAGGAAGCGCTCCCAGTTGGCGAGCATGTCACGTAAGCGATCTTCGCCTTCCGGTGGGGTATAGATGATCTCGCCGGTTCGGTCGTTGGCTAGCTGGACTCCTGGCACCCGGCGTATATCCATGTTCACGCCTTTAAGCGTGCGGCAGATTTCGACTGCAGTACCGGTGGAGAGTGGGCGGTCGGCCAACGATTGATAACCTTTCTGCAGGGCTTTGCGGTAGCGCAGTGCTTCCTTGGTCGCTGGGTCTGCGTGGCTATCCCCATCCTGAGCATGCTGAAAGAGCAAATCCGTGGTGGTGACGATACTTTCGATCTCTGAGCTGTCCTTGGCCTCCAGCAATGGAATGGTGTTGATCAGCATTGTCTGGTTAGGGATCAGCTCAGCCGCTTGCTTCAATTCGGCCAGGGCTGTGCGGGCCTCAATGCAGCGTTTGAGCACTGCATGGGTTTCCAGAACAGTTGCCGGTGGCAAAGTGGGAAGCTGGTTGTAGGGCTTGTCAGCCTGCCAGGGAAGGTGGGATGCGGTCATGGATGGGGCTCGGTCTTTGACTTATCCGTCTAAAGGTAAGAGGGGCTCATCAGGGCGCCCTTTCGTGGCGTCAGTGTAAACATGCGTGCACTACGTGTCGCTATATTTTGATTTTTGCGACACGTCTTGATGTCATGTCGTTGGTAACGACAGGTATGCGAAACGTGTTCTTGGAACGGGCTTTTAGCGACGTATCAGGCGAATGTCCTGAGGATGGAAAAGACGGCTTGCGTGCCTTGGAGCGGTTGGCGCGTTCTCAAATAGCTCGATGCCTGGCAGGTGTAGCGCATTTCTTCCAGGCATTAAAAAGCCGGCTTGTGGCCGGCTTCTCGGGGACTGGTTCAGCTTATTTTTGGTAAACCTCACCAGCCTTCAAATCGTTCACCCAGGCTCGCACCCAGATGATAAGGGGCATCAGCGGGAACTCCTCCGCATCGCCAGGCAGGGCGGACCGGCTTCACGCCAACCCCCTGCCAAATGTGCGGCGGATAATACCCACATTCGCCTCAATTTCCCAGCTCCGGATCCGATTTAGAGCCTTCGTAGCCCAATAAATGCTCATCCAGCGGCACCGGCGGGCGGCGGTTATTCAGTGTCGCCCACCAGAACACCCAACCCAGAATCTCAAAGTTCTGCTCATGCCGCTGCTCATAGGTCAAAAACTCGTCCGGATGCTCGGCGCTGTTGTGGCTGCGCATCCGCAGGCCACCTCCTGGACGGTTGTAGAGGTATTTGATCCGCAGCATTCCGTCGTGCTCTACCGCGTAGATTTCGCCATCGATGATCTGTTTGCGACCACAGTCGATGGCAAGGGTGCTTCCGTCCTGGATGATGTCGATCATGCTGTTGCCGACCATGTAGGCCCCGAGTGCCCGCTCCGGGCTTACACCGATGGCTTCAAGGGTGTGCAGGGAGAGGCGGATGCTTTCGGTCGAGGTGAAGGTGGGGTGGAGGGGGATCTCCACGTCGATTTTTACCGGGCCCGAGACCGGGTGGGTGATGTAGTTGCCGCTGGTCTCGCGGGCGATACGGTGGGAGGTGTCTGCATCGGATCCTTCCAGCAGGTAGTTGGCGGGTGGATGTTTGGGGCCTTCGCCTGTGCGCAGCCAACGGCTGGTGACGCACAACAATTCTGCGAACTCGTTGAGCCGGCCCATGGGGACGCCGCGTTTGAACCAGTTGTTTACGTGTTGAGGCGTAACATCGCGGTTCTTGGCGAAGTCGGAAGCGGAAAGATGAACTTCCCGTAATAGCGCTCTTAAGCGATCACCTGATGTATTCATAAACGCAGAGTTTACTGGCCGTAAAATCAGATCAAATAAACCATGCGTTGAGTTGCTGTATGTAGGTGTTTCCTTATCGCAGGACTATTCTGCTAGTTGATTAAGCTAGTTAAACAATTGCTGTAAATATGTTTATTAAAGTAGCCGGATGTTTATGTTTTTCCCACAAAAAAAGCCCCGATTAATCGGGGCTTTTTCAGAGCGAATAGCGGTATCAGCCTTTGTAGGCAGCGACCGACTTCAGGATCTCGGCGCGGGCGGCGTCTGCATTGCCCCAACCATCGATCTTCACCCATTTGCCTTTTTCGAGGTCTTTGTAGTTCTCGAAGAAGTGTTTGATCTGTTCCAGCAGCAGTGGCGGCAGATCGGTGTATTCCTTCACGTCGACATACAGCTGGGACAGCTTGTCGTGTGGTACTGCGATAACTTTGGCATCGCCGCCGCCGTCGTCAGTCATGTTCAGGATGCCGACCGGGCGGGCGCGGATAACCGAGCCTGGGGTAACCGGGTAAGGGGTCACGACCAGCACGTCGAGGGGGTCACCGTCGTCTGCCAGGGTGTTGGGGATGAAACCGTAGTTGGCCGGGTAGAACATCGGGGTGGCCATGAAACGGTCAACGAACAGGCAGTCGCTGTCTTTGTCGATTTCGTATTTGATCGGCGCGTGGTTGGCCGGAATCTCGATGGCGACGTAGATGTCGTTCGGCAGGTCTTTGCCAGCCGGAATCTTGCTGTAGCTCATTGGGCGTTGCCCCCGTAGTTGGCCATGGAACATGGCCGGATTGGCCTAAAAGTGGCGGCGATTATAGGCATATTCTGACGCCGATGCCATGCGTCAGACGTCGTAGGGCGCTTGGCGTTCCGTCTGATACCGCACGTCGCCGGCCTGCAGTTGGTGCAGGCGCGCCAGGGGATCCTGACGGTAGAAGTGGCTCAGTTGCTCGTACACCTGTGGATAACTGCTGACCAGTAAATCCGGGGCACTGAAGAAATATTCGCTGGTGACGGCAAAGAACTCGGCCGGGTTTTCCGCGGCGTAGGGGTCGATGGCAGTCTCTGCGTCTGGGTTGCGGTCGAGCTGGCGGTTGAGGTCGTCGAAGGCGCTTTGCATGACGCTGGCCCATTCCTGCACGCGCATGTCGTGGTGCAGGGGTGGCAGGCCGTTGGCGTCGCCGTTGAGCATGTCCAGCTTGTGGGCCAGTTCGTGAATGACCAGGTTGTAGCCTTCCCAGTTGCCGCTGGCCAGTACGCCGGGCCACGCAAGGATCACCGGGCCCTGTTGCCAGGCTTCGCCGCTGTGCTCGCCGTCCCACTCGTGCTCCACGCCGCTGGCGTCGCGATGGCGCTGCGGGCTGAGGAAGTCGTCGGGGTACAGCACGATCTCGTGGAAGCCCTGGTACCAGTCGAGGTCGCCAAGGTTCATCAGCGGCAGCTGTGCCTGGGCGGCGAGCAGCAGGCGCTGTTCCTGGTGCAGTTCGACGCCGGGCAGGGCGGTGAGGTGTTTTTCGGCGAGGAACACCACGCAGGCTTCCCGCAGCCACTGGTCTTGCTCGGCAGTGATGCCGTCGAGGAACGTCAGGTGATGGCGCACCCGCTGCCACGTTTCATCGGCAATCGGGTGCTTGGCCAGCAGGCGCCGGCGACGCCAGGCGCTGAGGGACCACATCGCAGGTTACTGCGGCTTGGCTTCGGTGGAATTGCGGCCAAAGCGGCTGCGGAACACACCGATGATCATCGGTACCAGCGACAGCAGGATGATGAACACCACCAGCAGCGACAGGTTTTTCTTGATGAACGGCACGTTGCCGAAGAAGTAGCCCAGGGTTACCAGGCCGCCGACCCAGAGGACGGTGCCGAACACGCTGAAACCGAAGAAGCGCGGGTAAGGCATTTTCGCGATACCGGCGACGAACGGCGCAAACGTGCGCAGGATCGGCAGGAAGCGCGCCAGGGTCACGGTTTTGCCGCCGTGCTTGTCGTAGAAGTCGTGGGTTTTTTGCAGGTAGTCGCGGCGGAAGATCTTCGAGTTGGGGTTGCTGAACAAGCGTTCCCCGGCCGTTCGTCCGATCACGTAGTTGGTACTGTCACCCAGGATGGCCGCGAGCATAAGCAGGCCGCCCAGCAATATCGGGTCCATGCCGCCGCCCGCTGCAACAGCGCCGGCGATGAACAGTAAGGAATCACCCGGCAGAAACGGCATGACCACCAGGCCGGTTTCGCAAAAGATAACCAGGAACAGAATGGCGTAGATCCACACTCCGTAGTTTCTCACCAGCATGTCGAGGTACACGTCGAGATGCAGGATAAGGTCGAGCGGGTTGAAATCCATGGAGGGCACCTGTGTGAATGGCCTGGCTCAGCGGGCCTGTGCGGAGGCTTCGGGTAATAAGGGCTACAAGGTTGTGGCGTAATTCTTACGACCCTGAAAGGTCCGCATTATACGGATAGAGTTGTGAAAAGCGTGCTGGTTTTGTAGCGGGGAATGTCGCGACTTCGATCTGATTGTAGACACAGCGTCAGTGTGGGAGGGGGCTCCCACAACAGATGTATGAGGTTTGGTTAATAGTTGTCAGTCATCGCTGATCGCAAGCACGTAGTTCTTGAACTCGGTGTCTTCCCGAAAACCGATGGACTCATAGGTTTTCTGCGCCACCTGGTTGTCACTGCTGGTGGACACACGCAGGCGCACGGCTTGAGTTTCCTTGGCCATCTTCTTCGCGGTACGCATCAGGTTGTCGGCCACCAACTGCCGGCGTGCGTCTTCGGCGACGTAGATGTCGTTGAGGATCCACACCCGCTTGAGGGACAACGATGAAAAGCTTGGATACAGCTGGCAGAAACCGAGCAGTTTCTTGTCGTCATCGTCGGCCAGCGCCAGGTAGATCACGGACTCCTTGCGGCGCAGGCGTTTTTCCAGGAAGGCGCGGCTCGAATCAGGAAACGGCAGCGCGCCGTAAAACTCGCGGTATTTGACGAAAAGCGGGGTCAACAGGTCCAGGTGTTCCAGGGTCGCTTGAGTAATCCGCATGCCAGGCCTCAACTTCCAAATGGGGTATGACCACACAAGCGGCCGTGTCTCGATGCTGCCTAAAGCAGAGAAAAAGCGCAATCGTGCAGGGATCAGTCCTTCGGTGGGCTGAGCAGGAAGTTTCCTTTCATCAGGTCGGGATCATCCGACTCGAGAGTTTGTACCTGCGCTTCATCCTTGAGGTTGACCCCCGACAACTGCCGGCGACAGGCCTCCCGCATCAAGTAAAGCAGGCGGTGAGCGGCCATGCCGTAGCTCAAGCCTTCCAGGCGCACATTGGAGATGCAGTTGCGGTAGGCGTCAGTGAGGCCGACTTTGGGGTTGTAGGTGAAATACAGCCCCAGGCTGTCCGGCGAGCTGAGCCCCGGCCGCTCGCCGATCAGGATCACCACCATTTTTGCCCCGAGCAACTGGCCGACTTCATCCGCGACGGCGACACGGCCCTGCTCCACCAGAATCACCGGTGACAGCGACCAGCCTTCAGCGTGGGTTTGTTCCTCCATGCGTGTAAGAAACGGCAACGTATGTTTATGCACCGCCAGGGCCGATAAGCCGTCGGCCACCACCACCGCCAGGTCCACGCCGCCGGGGTTGGCTTCGGCATAGTCCCGCAGGGCCTGGACGGATTCATCACTGAGGCGGCGCCCAAGGTCCGGGCGTTGCAAGTAGCTGTGGCGGTCGACGGCGGCGCTGTGCAGCAACAGGCTGTCGCGGCCGCGCTCCGCCAATTGGCTGCTGAGTCCTGCATGATCAAACGGCAGGTGTACCGCGTCGCGGGCCTGGGCATGGGCGAACTGGAAATCCAGCTGAGCGCCGGTAGGCATGCTGGTGCCGGTGCGGCCCAGGGCAATCCGCGCCGGGGTCAGGCGCCGCAGCTCAAGCCACGGGTTGTCCACGTTGTTTTTCGGGGTGTCGATGTGCACGGGCGGTTCCTTCTTCATCCCAGTTGCGCCAAGGCGTGGCGGAATGCCGGTGGCAGGCTGTTGCCGAAGTGCACCTTGCCGTCGGCTTGCGTGAAGATGCCCATTTTCGCCAGCCACTGTTCAAACTCCGGTGCCGGCTTTAAACCCAATGTTTGGCGGGCGTACAGCGCGTCGTGAAATGAAGTGGTCTGGTAGTTGAGCATGATGTCGTCGGAGCCCGGGATGCCCATGATGAAGTTGATCCCGGCCACGCCCAGCAGGGTGAGCAGGGTGTCCATGTCGTCCTGGTCGGCTTCGGCATGGTTGGTGTAGCAGATGTCGCACCCCATGGGCACGCCCAGCAGCTTGCCGCAGAAGTGGTCTTCGAGGCCGGCGCGGATGATCTGCTTGCCGTTGTACAGGTACTCGGGGCCGATAAATCCTACGACCGTGTTCACCAAAAACGGCTTGAAATGCCGGGCAACGGCATAGGCGCGGGTTTCGCAGGTTTGCTGGTCGACGCCAAAGTGTGCGTTGGCCGACAAGGCGCTGCCCTGGCCGGTTTCGAAATACATCAGGTTTTGCCCGAGGGTGCCGCGGTTCAGGCTCAGGCCCGCATCGTAGCCTTCCTGCAGCACGCTCAGGCTGATGCCGAAACTGGCATTGGCCGCCTCGGTGCCGGCGATCGACTGGAACACCAGGTCCAGCGGCAAGCCACGGTTGATGGCTTCGATGGAGGTGGTGACGTGGGTCAGCACGCAGGCCTGGGTCGGGATTTCATAACGCTGGATGATCGCGTCGAGCATTTCCAGCATCGCGCAGATCGAGGCGATGCTGTCGGTGGCCGGGTTGATGCCGATCATGGCGTCGCCGTTGCCGTAGAGCAGGCCGTCAAGAATGCTCGCGGCGATACCGGCCGGCTCATCGGTGGGATGGTTGGGCTGCAGGCGGGTGGACAGGCGCCCGCGCAGGCCCATCGTGCCGCGGAACTGTGTGACGACGCGGATTTTCTGCGCCACCAGTACCAGATCCTGCACGCGCATGATCTTCGACACGGCGGCGGCCATTTCCGGTGTCAGCCCGGGCGCCAGGGCGCGCAGGCTCTGTTCGTCGGCCGCGTCGCTGAGCAGCCAATCTCGCAAGCCCCCGACGGTCAGGTGGCTGACCACGGAAAACGCCTGTTTATCGTGGGTGTCGATAATCAGCCGGGTGACTTCGTCGCTTTCGTACGGGATCAACACTTCTTCGAGAAAGTGCTTCAACGGAATGTTGGCCAGGGCCATTTGCGCCGCGACCCGCTCGCCATCGTTCTGGGCGGCAACACCCGCCAAAAAATCCCCGGAGCGGGCCGGGCTGGCCTTGGCCATCACGTCCTTGAGGCTGTCGAAGCGGTAGGTCAATGCACCGACCGCGTGGGAAAAGCTTGCCATACAGAGTCTCCTTGTCGACGCGGGCTGAATGTGAGTAAAGCGCCCGCGTCGAGGTTTATGGCAGTTAGTGCAAGGCGGCCTCTGCGGCCTGGATCGCCGCAAATTCTTCTTCCGGCGTGCCTGCTACCAAGTGATGCCGACTGTAGAAAGCAAAGTAAGCAATTAATACTCCATAGATGATCGCGGCGCCAATCACCACGCGCGGATCCACCAGAAAGCCCGCCACAACAGCGATGCAGGCCAGTACCAGGGCGACGCCCGAGGTGAAGATGCCGCCCGGAGTACGGTAAGGGCGGTCCATTTTGGGGCGGCGGATGCGCAAGGTGATGTGCGCGGCCATCATCAGCACGTAGGAAATGGTCGCGCCGAATACGGCGACCAGGATCAGCAAATCGCCTTGGCCGGTCAGCGACAGGCCGAACCCGATGATGCCGGGGATCACCAGGGCCAGTACCGGTGCCTTGCTTTTGTTGGTCTGCGACAGCTTGCGCGGCAGGTATCCGGCGCGGGAGAGGGCGAAGATCTGCCGGGAGTAGGCGTAGATGATCGAGAAGAAGCTCGCGATCAGCCCGGCCAGGCCCACCAGATTGACGAAGTGGCCCATCCACGTGGAGCCGCCGTAGGCTTTGGACAAGGCTTCCACCAGGGGATTGCCCGATGCCATCAGCGCGTAGGCGCCAGCACCGCCGGGGGCGATCACCAAAATCAGCAGGGCGAAGCTGGTCAGCACCACAATGGCGCCGATCAGGCCGCGGGGCAGGTCGCGTTTGGGGTTCTTGGTTTCTTCGGCGGCCAGGGGCACGCCTTCGACCGCAAGGAAAAACCAGATCGCATAGGGAATCGCCGCCCACACGCCGACATAACCGAAGGGCAGGAAAGTGCTGGCGCCCTTGGCCTCGGTCACCGGGATGTCCAGCAGGTTGGCGACACTGAAGTGCGGCACCATCGACACCAGGAACACACCCAGGGCAATCGCGGCGACGGCGGTAATCACAAACATCAGCTTCAGCGCTTCACCCACGCCGAAGATGTGGATGCCGATAAAGATGATGTAGAACGCCAGGTAGATCATCCAGCCGCCAATGCCGAACAGCGACTCGCAATAGGCGCCGATAAACACCGCGATGGCGGCGGGGGCGATGGCGTATTCGATAAGGATCGCGGTGCCGGTGAGGAACCCGCCCCAGGGGCCGAACGCGCTGCGGGCAAAACCGTAGCCGCCGCCGGCGGTAGGGATCATGGAAGACAGTTCGGCCAGGGAGAAACACATGCACAGGTACATGGTGGCCATCAGCAGTGTGGCGAGGAACATACCGCCCCAGCCACCCTGGGCGAGGCCGAAGTTCCAGCCGGCGTAGTCGCCGGAGATGACGTAGGCAACCCCGAGACCGACTAATAGTACCCAGCCGGCAGCGCCTTTTTTCAGTTCCCGTTGTTGGAAGTATTCGGTGCCGACCTTTTCAAAGTCGACGGAAGACCCGGACGCCGGAGCGCCATTCGGTTCGCTGGGCATGATGGAATCCCTTTCTTATTGTTTTATCCCGGCTTACTTAAGTAAGCCGAATGAGTAGCAAGGTCTTGTGAAGATCAAGTGTGGGAGCGGG
>NZ_JACAQY010000021.1:0-98415 GCF_013386835.1 Pseudomonas sp. IPO3774 | reverse complement strand
TGTGGGAGCGGGTTGTCAGTTAGAAGAAGCCCAGCGGGTTGATGTCGTAGCTCACCAGCAGGTTTTTGGTCTGCTGATAGTGATCAAGCATCATCTTGTGAGTCTCACGGCCCACACCGGACTTCTTGTAACCACCGAACGCGGCATGCGCCGGGTACAGGTGGTAGCAGTTGGTCCATACACGCCCGGCCTTGATTGCCCGGCCCATGCGGTAGGCGCGGTTGATGTCGCGGGTCCACAGGCCGGCACCCAGGCCGAACTCGGTGTCGTTGGCAATCGCCAGGGCTTCGGCTTCATCCTTGAACGTGGTGATGCTCACCACCGGGCCAAAGATTTCTTCCTGGAACACCCGCATCTTGTTGGTGCCCTTGAGCAGGGTTGGCTGGATGTAATAGCCGGTGGCCAGATCGCCGGTCAGCTTCTCGACCTTGCCGCCAGTCAGCAGCTCGGCGCCTTCGCCCTTGGCGATTTCGAGGTAGGACAAAATCTTGTCGAACTGCTGCTCGGACGCCTGGGCGCCGACCATGGTGTCGGTGTCCAGCGGGTCGCCACGTTTGATCGACTCGACCTTCTTCATCACCACTTTCATGAAGTCGTCGTAGATCGACTCTTCCACCAGCGCGCGGGAAGGGCAGGTGCACACTTCGCCCTGGTTGAAGAACGCCAGCACCAAACCTTCGGCGGCCTTCTCGATGAATTGCGGTTCGGCTTTCATGATGTCGGCGAAGAAGATGTTCGGCGACTTGCCGCCCAGCTCAACGGTGGACGGAATGATGTTCTCGGCGGCCGCGTGCATGATGTGCGAGCCCACTGGCGTGGAGCCGGTGAAGGCGATCTTGGCGATGCGCTTGCTGGTGGCCAGGGCTTCGCCGGCTTCTTTGCCGTAGCCGTGCACCACGTTCAGCACGCCCGGCGGCAGCAGGTCGCCGATCAGTTCCATCAGCACGTTGATGCCCAGCGGGGTTTGCTCGGCAGGCTTGAGCACCACGCAGTTACCGGCGGCCAGGGCTGGCGCGAGTTTCCAGGCGGCCATCAGCAGCGGAAAGTTCCACGGGATGATCTGGCCGACCACGCCCAGCGGTTCGTGGAAGTGGTAAGCGGCGGTGTGTTCGTTGATCTCGGCGCTGCTGCCTTCCTGGGCGCGGATGCAGCCGGCGAAGTAGCGGAAGTGATCCGCGGCCAGCGGGATGTCGGCGTTCAGTGTTTCGCGCACGGCCTTGCCGTTGTCCCAGGTTTCGGTGATGGCCAGCAGTTCGAGGTTCTGTTCGATGCGGTCGGCGATTTTCAGCAGTACCAGCGAGCGGTCCTGGGCCGAGGTCTTGCCCCAGGCGTCAGCGGCGGCGTGGGCGGCGTCCAGGGCCTTGTCGATATCCTTGGCAGTGGAGCGCGGGAATTCGGCGATGGGCTTGCCGTTGACCGGCGAGGTGTTGGTGAAATAGTTGCCATCGACCGGCGCGACAAACTCACCGCCGATGTAGTTGCCGTACTTGGCCTTGAACGAAACGATCGCGCCTTCAGTACCGGGGTGTGCGTAACGCATGGTGGGTATCTCCTGGCTTTTTTGTGTTTATTGGAGGACGCACGGTTGTGCTTGTTAAAGCGTAGAGCAAAGGTCGGGCCAGTGCCTCGTAGAGCCTGTAAATCAAGGGTTTAGAGGTTGTTGCAAACCGTTGCTGTGGCAGGCTTGGTACAGCCTGGGTGACAGTTTGTGCCATAAGCGGTACAGCCTGTGACCGGTGGGTCTGCCCGGGATTGCATTGGTCGGGAGGCTGGAGGATGCTGGGCACTCGCGCGCGGTAGTTCACGCAGGGAGAATAATAAGAACATGCAAAACGATCATTTCAGTCGCCATGCCCAGCAAGTCCTGACGGTCACCCGTGGGCAGGACCCGTTGCACGGCCCCGGCAGCGATCCCTCCATCGCCCGCTCCTGGCTGCGATGCCTGGAGGACTATCACCTCGACCCTGCGCTGACCATCGCGCCCACGGTGCTCGAACATGGCCGCCTGCTGGAAAGTCGCGAACGCCTGCAGCAAGTGCTGAGCATCGCCGGTAGCGAAATGAACAGCCTGCATCAACAGCTCTCCGGCGCCGGCCATGCCGTGCTGCTGACCGATGCCCGTGGGGTGATCCTCAACTGCGTCACCGCCCCCAGCGAGCGCAAGATTTTCGAACGTGCCGGCCTGTGGCTGGGGGCCGACTGGAGTGAGGCCTGCGAAGGCACCAACGGCATCGGCACCTGCCTGGTGGAGCGCCAGTCCCTGACGATTCATCGCGATGAACACTTTCGTGGCCGACATACCGGCCTGACCTGCTCGGCCAGCCCGGTGTTCGACCCTCATGGCGAACTGCTGGCGGTGCTGGATGTGTCCTCGGCCCGGGAGGCGGTGTCGCGCCAGAGCCAGTTCCACACCATGGCGCTGGTCAATCTTTCGGCGAAGATGATCGAGAGCTGTTACTTCCTGCGCCATTTTGAGCACCACTGGTTGCTGCGCTTTCATTTGCAGGCCGAGTCTGTGGGCCTGTTCAGCGAAGGGCTGCTGGCGTTCGATGGTGAAGGGCGCATTTGTGCGGTTAACCAGAGTGCGTTGAACCTGCTCGGGCAAATCCGTGGCGGGTTGTTGGGGCAGCCGGTCGAGGCGTTTTTCGATTGTTCGCTCGATGAGTTGCTCGGGCGTGCCAGCGCGAACGCCAGCGCCAGTTGGCCCCTGCGTACCCACGATGGCCGTGGCTTGTTCGCGGTGTTGCGCGGCCAGCCACGCAGCGTACCGGTGCCGGTGGCCCACGCCTTGCCGGAGCGGCCGCGATTGCCGGGCATTTGCCTTGGAGACGCGGCGCTGCAAAACGATTTCCGCAGAGCCTTGCGGGTGTTCGAGCGTGATGTGCCTTTGCTGATCCAGGGGGAAACCGGGTCTGGCAAAGAGGCGTTTGCCAAGGCCGTGCACCATGCAAGCCTGCGCGCAGATAAAGCCTTTGTGGCCCTCAACTGCGCAGCCATCCCGGAAAGCCTCATCGAAAGCGAGCTGTTCGGTTATCGCGGCGGCAGTTTTACCGGCGCCCGCAAGGAAGGCATGCGCGGCAAGCTGCAGCAGGCAGATGGTGGCACGTTGTTTCTGGATGAAATCGGCGATATGCCGCTGGCTTTGCAAACCCGGCTATTAAGGGTGCTTGAAGACCGCTTGGTAGTGCCCATCGGCGGTGAACCGCAAGCGGTGGACGTCAGAATTATCAGCGCTACCCACCGTAATCTGCTTGATCGGGTGCAGGACGGTAGTTTTCGTGAAGACCTGTATTACCGGCTCAATGGCCTGGAAGTGGCCTTGCCGCCGTTGCGCGAGCGCAGTGACAAGTTGCAACTGCTGGACTTCCTGTTGGCCGAAGAAGCGGGAGATCAGGCGGTGCAGCTTGACGGCGAGGCCCGGCAGGCCCTGTTGGCGTTCGCGTGGCCGGGCAACGTGCGGCAGTTGCGCACGGTGTTGCGCACCCTTGCCGCACTGTGTGAGGACGGGCGGGTGAGGCTTGATGACCTGCCTGCACAGATTCGTGCCGTGCAAACCCTGCCGGTGGCGATGAGTGAACCGGCAAACTCATTGCTGGATGCTGCCGAGCGCCAGGCATTGCTGGCAACATTGGTGCAGCAACGCTGGCATATGACGCACGTGGCGACCGTGCTTGGAGTCAGTAGAAATACGCTTTATAGAAAGTTACGTAAGTATGGTATAGCGCGTCAGGTTTAATGATGACGTTACCTGTTCTGGCTGTGAGTGATCAATCTGTGTTGTGGGCGACTGTGCGTTAAATAATTGGCGTCGCACCGTATTAATGTTTTGTCATGTATTTTCGTGTGTGGGTGACTGTCTTCTGGAACGTTCATTATCTGTTTAGTTACTAAGTTGGCGGTTGTCGATTGTCTCGATAACTCGCTAATAGCGCTTATGCGTAAATAGTAACAACAAGTGAGATAATAATCATGAATAGTATTAGAATTCGGCCCAACACGGTCAATCTACCTCCAGTGAATACACCACCGGCCCCGCGCAATGGCGGTGTAACGCCTCCGATAGTACGTCCCGGTGGCCAGGGCAGCTCCCCTCCAATAGCTCCCCAACCTAAACCCCGGTTAGGGAAAAATCCGGCCACAGACACCTCCACAACGCTACCCAAGCCCGAGAAACCCAATAATTTTCAAACGCTGACACAACAAAAATTGATGAACCAAGGGCCTGCCAACCGGCCGTTCAAGCCTCAGGCCAGCGCAGATCCTAAAGATATGGCACAGGTGACTCAAAACCTGATGGTTGCTGATCGCCTGGTCAAGGCTAAGGTGTTCGACACCTCGCCCCAGGCGGCGACGGTAGCCCGCGACGCCTTTGTCAGTTCGGGTGTAAGCGGATTGGTCAGTGCTCCCCTGAGTATTGGTACCTACGCAGGCTCGGTTTGGTCTGGCGAGACAATCAAGGCGCAGTTTACAAACAATACGCCACTGCTCCCTCCGGCTCACCAGCCGGCTCCAAGCACGCAGGTGCCTGCCGCGAAAACCGACGGGACAACATCGGTCGTCGCCACGCAGGACACCGACACGGGTGCCACGACCGCGCGCTTGGGCCTGGCCGAGTTGCGCATGGAAGTCATTGCCAACAATATTATGGCAATGCGTCAAGGAACGAATGCTCCGGCACTTAAAATGAGCGACTCCTCGTCGTCGCGTACGCCAAGCGAGCGCCTGGAAACGCTTGAGGCCTTGTATAAAACTGCGGAGGAACAGCTTAAAAAACTGGCGGACGAAAGCGACATGGTATTCCGGCCTTACATTGCCACTCCCGCAGACGGCACCGATGACAAAGGCCGTCTGGATGTTATTGATAAAAAATTCGACGCATTAAACAAGTTCATAGGGAAGTTGTTGCACATGAAAACGCTGGAATTACCGGCGGAGTCTGCCGAAACAAAAGTCGTGTGACATAACCCCGCGTAAACTTTCGAGTCATGGATGATGCTCAGTCAAACTGGCGATGGGTCCGATGCCATGCATGCATCCTGTGGCACCGGACTTATCGAATATTCCCCTACGCTCTGACAAACAATGGCGGCTACCCCCCAAGGCCTGCGTGCTACAGCTAAAGAGTGCGATTTTCCCTTCCCTGCGCTAACCTGCCTCGATGTTTTACGAGGTCGACTATGCACATTCATATTCTCGGTATTTGCGGCACGTTCATGGGCTCGATGGCGGTGCTCGCCAAAGAGCTGGGCCATCATGTTACTGGCTCCGATGCCAACGTTTACCCACCCATGAGCACGCAACTGCAGGCCCAGGGCATTGAGCTGACCCAAGGTTATGACCCGGCGCAATTCGACCCGGTCCCGGACCTTGTCGTGATCGGCAATGCCATGGTGCGCGGTAACCCGGCAGTCGAATATGTACTGAATAAAGGTTTGCCGTACGTGTCTGGCCCGCAATGGCTGGCCGACCATGTGTTGCAAGGCCGTTGGGTACTCGCCGTTGCCGGTACCCATGGCAAGACCACCACCAGCAGCATGCTGGCCTGGGTGCTGGAGCATGCGGGCATGAGCCCGGGCTTCCTGATTGGTGGCGTGCCGCAGAATTTCTCGGTGTCGGCGCGCCTCGGCGACACCCCGTTTTTTGTTATCGAAGCCGATGAGTACGATAGCGCGTTCTTCGACAAACGCTCCAAGTTCGTTCACTACCGCCCGCGTACGGCGATCCTGAACAACCTGGAGTTCGATCACGCGGACATCTTCCCTGATCTGGCGGCCATCGAGCGGCAGTTCCACCACTTGGTGCGCACCATTCCCAGCGAAGGCCTGGTGATTCACCCCACCACCGAACCTGCCCTGCAGCGAGTTATCGAGATGGGCTGCTGGACCCCGGTACAAACCACCGGTGCTGGCGGCCAATGGCAGGTCAAACTGCTGAGCGAAGATGGCTCCAAATTTGAAGTACTGTTCGAAGGCGTCGCCCAAGGCATCGTCGATTGGGACATGACCGGCCAGCACAACGTCGCCAATGCCTTGGTCACCCTGGCGGCTGCGCGGCATGTCGGCGTGGTGCCGTCCATGGGCATTGCGGCCTTGAGCGCGTTCAAAAGTGTCAAGCGCCGGATGGAAAAGGTCGCCGAAGTGAATGGGATTACCATCTATGACGACTTTGCCCACCACCCGACGGCCATCGCCACTACCCTGGATGGCTTGCGCAAGCGTGTGGGCGATGCCCAGGTGATCGCGATTATCGAGCCGCGCTCCAACTCCATGAAGCTGGGCGCCCACCGTGATGGTTTGCCGGAAAGCGTCAACGATGCCGACCAGGTTGTGTGGTACGCGCCGGCCAACCTCGGTTGGGACCTGCCTGCCATCGCCGCGTTGTGCACGGTGCCGTCGATTTGCCGCGACTCACTGGAAGGCATCATCGAGCACGTGAAACACCAGGCCAGGCCCGGCACTCACGTGGTGATCATGAGCAACGGCGGCTTTGGCGGCCTGCATGGCAAACTCGCCGAGGCCCTGAAGTGAGCGGCCCGGAACGCGTCACCCTGGCGATGACCGGCGCGTCCGGCGCGCCCTATGGCTTGCGCCTGCTGGACTGCCTGGTGCGCGAAGACCGCGAGGTGCACTTCCTGATCTCCAAGGCCGCGCAACTGGTGCTGGCCACCGAGACCGATGTGGCGTTGCCGCCCAAAGTGCAGATGATGCAGGCCTTCCTCACCGAGTACACCGGTGCGGCGGCGGGGCAGATCAAGGTCTATGGCAAGGAAGACTGGATGTCACCGGTGGCGTCGGGCTCCGGTGCGCCGGCCGCGATGGTGGTGGTGCCGTGTTCCACCGGGACCCTGTCGGCGATTGCCACGGGCGCCTGCAACAACCTGATCGAGCGCGCGGCGGACGTGACCTTGAAGGAGCGTCGCCAGTTGATTCTGGTGCCACGCGAAGCGCCGTATTCGAGCATCCATCTGGAGCACATGCTCAAGCTGTCGAACATGGGCGTGACTATCTTGCCGGCGTCGCCGGGCTTCTATCACCAGCCGCAGACCATCGATGACCTGGTGGACTTTGTGGTGGCGCGGATTCTCAACCTGCTGAACATTCCCCAGGACATGCTGCCGCGCTGGGGCGAGCACCATTTGAGCAGTGATGAATAAACTATTGATGGTGCTGCTGGCGCTGCAACTGACCGGGTGTGCGACTGCGCGAACCCTGGACGCCGCCCAGCCCGGCGCGCCGGTGGTGTATGCCGGCACGCGGCTGGACATGTATGCGATTCAGGGCGGGTGCTGCGCGATGGACCGTTTTGGGGCCGAGGCGCCGAGCTATCCCCATGTCGACCTGCCGGCCAGTGCCTTGCTCGACACGCTGCTGTTGCCGCTGTCGGTGCTGACGGTGCTGGGGGTTGGGTTTAACGCGACGGGCGGGCTTTAGTACTTATCCCAGTATTAACAGAAATCCAATGTGGGAGCGGGCTTGCTCGCGAATGCGGTGGATCAGTCACTGTATCATTGACTGATCCACCGCATTCGCGAGCAAGCCCGCTCCCACATTTGGATGGTGTCCTGCCTGGAATTACGTGTTATTTGCCGAGCTTGCGCAGCTCGTCCGACTCTATAACCCGTACCCCATCCTGCTCTTCCAGCGCCAGTCGCCACATCGCCCGCGCCAGTTCGCACACTTCAATGCCGTGGTACTTGCCCGGAATCAGCCGTGACAATGGCCCGGCCAGTTGCTCGGCCAGCCGCGGTTCCAATCGCTCACCCAACAACAGCGAAGGTCGGACGATGGTCAACTGCGGCCAATCCTGGGCTTTCAACGCCTGTTCCATCTCGCCCTTGACGCGGTTGTAGAAGATCGAGGATTTCGGGTCGGCGCCGATTGCGCTGATCACGATCAGGTGCCGCGCCCCCATTTCCCGGGCGCGCTTGGCAAAGGCCACGACCATGTCCAGGTCGACGGCGCGGAACGCTTCTTCGGAGCCGGCCTGCTTGATGGTGGTGCCCAGGCAGCAGAAGGCGATGTCCACCTGGCCGCTCAGTTGCGGCAGGAATACTGCCGGGTCGCCCACCGGGTTTTCCAGGTGTGGATGCTCGGCCAGAGGCTTGCGGCTGGGTGCCAGCACGCGGGTCACGGTCGGCTCGTTGAGCAGGCGGTCCAGCAGGTGCTCCCCGGTCAGGCCGGAGGCTCCGGCGAGCAAGATATGCTGAGGCGTCAGGTACATGATGTTTCCCCCTTGATACAGATTCAGCTTAGTTGCTCTTGGCTTCCTTGCTATTCATTGAGACGCTTTCGAGCGCCTTTCGTGCCTGCTGTTTGCGTAATAATTGCCAATGGGCGATTACGCCTTTGGGGGCCCAGATCTGCGGTTCGGAGGCTTCGAAGTTGTCCGCCTGTTCGCGTTCGGCGACGTGGGTCTGTGCCAGCTTGAAGGCTTGCTGCAAGTCGTCGGTCTGGTTGAAGGCCTGGGCGAAGAGGGCGTCGCCGAAGTAGGTGAAGTCGGCCTCTTCGGAGCAGCCGAACGACACCCGATCGGCCCGTGAGGCGGTCATGATCAGGGTGTGTTCGTCCTTCAGGGCCGGGATGAACCCGCCGGAGTAGCAGGCCGAAATCACGATGATCTTGTCGCGGTTCTTCAGCGGTGCCAGCACGGCGGCCAGCTCATCGGCCGGCAGGTCGGCCAGCTCCATGCGCGGCTGGTCGAGCACCAGTTCGTGCTCGTGGGTGCCGTGGCTGGTCAGGTAGATAAACACCAGGTCTTGCGGGCCACTGCGTTCGGCCAGGGTCTGGACTGCGCGGCGCAGGCTTTCGCGAGTGGCCATCGGGCGGTCGGCAATATGGTCGCGATGGTTCACCAGGCGGATCTGGCCGTAGGCGCCGAAGCGCGTGGCGAGCATGTTGCTGACGTAGTCGGCTTCGCGCAGGAACACGCTTTGTTTGCCGTCGCCGGCCACCACCAGGGTGTACAGCTCCACCCCCGATTTAGACGCGGGCACGGCGGCGAGGGCGGCATCCAGCAAGTGGCCCTGGGCAAACAGGCCGATTTCCAGCGGGTCAGGCAACAATTTGCCCTCGGCGTCGCGCACGCGCATGCCGTTGGCCCAGGTGCCGGCCTGCACGGTGCCGTCGGTGAGCACCAAAGTGCCACGACCTTGATAGCTGTCGCTGTCGAAGCCGCCAATATAGAAGCTGCCGTCGGTGAGGTTCAGGCGGCCTGTGCCTGTGAAGCGCCAGTCGACGAACTGGCCGACGTAGTGGCTGCCATCGACGCCGATCAGTTCGCCCTTGCCGCTGAGGGCGCCTTCCTTGAATTCGCCGATCCATACGTCGCCGTCGGCGTTTTCGTAGCGGCCCTTGCCGTTGAGCTGGTTTTGTTTGAAATGGCCGATGTACATGTCGCCGTCGGCGCTGTTGAAAGTGCCGTTGCCCTCCAGCTGGCCATCGACGAAGCGGCCGCTGAACTGGTTGCCGCTGTCGTCGTTGCGCTGGCCTTCGCCGTTGGGCTTGCCGTGGGCGAACTGGCCCTGGTACTGGCTGCCGTCGGCCAGCTCGAGGCGGCCGAGGCCGGAATACTGGTCGTCCTTGAATTCGCCGCGATAGGTCATCTGCCCCTCTTTGAGGGTGCCTTCGCCGTTGCGCTTGCCTTGTTTGAAACCGCCGACGTAGCTGTTGCCCGACGTGGTCAGGCTGCCCTGGCCGTCGAACAGGCCCTGCTGGAACTGGCCTTTATAGACCTCGCCGTTGCTGCCATGCCATTCGCCCTGGCCGTGCCACTGGCCTTTATCGAACTGGCCCGCGTACCAACTGCCATTGGGGTAATCCACCCGGCCCTGGCCTTGCAGCAAGCCATTGACCACATCGCCACGGTAACGACCGCCATCGGGCAGCCGCGCATCGGGCGGCAACAGCGATTCGCCGTCGCCGCACGCGGTGAGCAACAGGACAAGAGCAAGGGGAGCGAGTGGGCGCATAGCGGGATCCGGATAATTGAGCGCCGAGTATGCCGCAGCTGCGAGATCTATACATAAATTTACATGAATTGTGGTGAGCGGACGGGCTCACCACAGCCAGGCTTCAGACGAAGCAGAGTGACAACGATTCTGCAATGTAGGCCGGTTTTTCCTGGCCATCGATTTCCAGGGTGCAGGTGGCTTTAAGCAACCATTGCCCAGGTTTTTTCTCGGTGGCGTCGGTCAGGGTCACGGCCAGGCGCACCCTGGAGTCGACCTTCACGGGCTGGATGAAGCGCACGCTGTCCAGGCCATAGTTGACCGCCATCTTCAGGCCTTCGGGCATGATCAGGATGTCTTCGATCAGCTTGGGTATCAGCGACAGCGACAGGAAACCGTGGGCGATGGTGCCGCCAAACGGGGTCTGGGCGGCTTTCACCGGGTCGACGTGGATGAACTGAAAATCGCCGGTGGCTTCCGCGAACAGGTTGATACGTTCCTGGTCGATGGTGAGCCATGCAGAACGTCCCAGTTCCTTGCCGACATATTCTTTGAGTTGCGCTACGGGTACTGAGGGCATTGCGACTCTCCTTCTTTGCTCGGTTGGCTTCATCGTTTTTGTAGTTTTGGACAGGTCCAGAGAACCAATGTAGATCATCACGGGCACTTGGCCCGGTCAACCCACCATGCTTTTGGCGAATGCCGCTCCATAGAGGCAGCGTGCTTATAATGCCGACACGCTTTTGGGGGGAAGAACGGATGCTGTTACGCGGTCTGACATGGCTGGTGCTGTTTCAATTACTCGGCACGGCGATCAATCATTTGTTTGTCCCGGTGCTGCCGGGGCCGATTATCGGGCTGCTGCTGATGCTGGCCTTCCTGGTGTGGCGCGGCGAAGTCGGTGAACCCCTGAGCCTGGCGGCCAGCAGTCTGCTGCGTTATTTGCCATTGCTGCTGGTGCCGCCTGCGGTCGGCGTGATGGTGTATGCCAAGGACATTGCCGCCGACTTCTGGGCCATCGTCGGCGCGCTGGTGCTGTCGCTGGTGATCGCCATGGGCTTTGTCGGCGTGCTGATGCAGAAACTGGTCAAGCGCCAGGCGCAGCGGGAGGACGGCCAATGACACTGGACTGGCAGGGCGCCTGGGCCGCCGTGATTCATCACCCGTTGTTCGGCATCGGCATCACCCTCGGCGCCTATCAGCTGGTGCTGGCCGGTTTCGAGAAAACCCGCTGGATTTTCCTGCAACCGGTGCTGGTGTCGATGCTGTTGGTGATCGGCGTGTTGCTCGGCTGTGGCCTGACGTACGTCGAGTACCGCAAGAGCACCGAGATCATGAGCATCCTGCTGGGCCCGGCGACGGTAGCCCTGGCGGTGCCGCTTTACCTGAATCTGCGACGAATTCGCCAATTGTTCTGGCCGATTTTTACTACGCTGGTGGTGGGAGGCGTATTGGCCACCGGCCTGTGCGTGCTGTTGGGCTGGTGGTTTGGCGCCGAACACATGATGCTGATGACCATGGCGCCCAAGTCCGTGACCTCACCGATTGCGATGCTGGTGGCCGAGCAGATCGGCGGCGTGGCGGCATTGGCGGCGGTGTTCGTGCTGATCACCGGGGTGATCGGCGCGATGATCGGTCCGGCGTATCTGTCACGGTTGGGCGTGCACAGCCCCGAAGCGCGCGGTATGGCGCTGGGCATGACCGCCCACGCCGTAGGTACGTCGGTGGCCTTGCAGGAAAGCGAAGAGACCGGCGCCTTTGCGGCGCTGGCCATGAGTCTGATGGGCGTGGCCACGGCGGTGTTCCTGCCGTTGGCCGTGTCGCTGGTTATTTAAGTCGGGTTTAAGGAAACCTTTATGAGTCTGGCGCTTTTCCCGCTCAATACCGTGCTGTTTCCCGGGTGCACCCTCGACCTGCAGCTGTTCGAGGCGCGTTACCTGGACATGATCAGCCGCTGCATGAAAAAGGGCGAAAGCTTTGGCGTGGTGTGCATCCTCGACGGCAAGGAAGTGGGGCTGGCGCCGGATGGCTATGCGTTGATTGGCTGCGAGGCGCTGATCCGCGACTTCAAGCAGCAGGACAATGGCCTGCTGGGGATTCGGGTCGAGGGTGGCCGGCGTTTCCGCGTGCGTGATGCCGGTGTGCAGAAGGACCAGTTGCTGGTGGCCGAGGTGCAATGGCTGCACGAGCATCCCGAGCAACCGCTGGAAGAGGAAGACGCTGACTTGCTGGCGTTGCTTCATGCCCTGGCCGAGCATCCGATGGTGGCGTCTTTGGATATGGGCACCCACGCCGATGGACAGCAAGCCCTGGGCAATCAGTTGGCCTATCTGCTGCCCTTTACCGAGGCCGACAAGATCGACCTGTTGCAACTCGATGACCCGCAACAGCGCCTGGACGCGATCCAGTTGCTGCTGGATGAGTTGCAGGGCGAGCTGTTCACCTGACCCGCGAGTGTCACTCGGACTTGTCCTTCCCGGTCTTCAGATTTTCCGTGGTTGTCCTGATCCCGTTGCCTGAAATAGTTGGCAGTCACGTAACGATGATCAGGGGGAAAGGATGATTCGGCTTTCGCAATCGGAGCAAGTCGTGTGGGATGCGTTTTTTATGGCCGTCACCACGCAAATTCTTCATATGAACGACGGTCGCGGCGCGGAGTACATCGCCGAACGCGCCGCGGAGATGGCTGACGAAATGCTTCTGGAGCGGCGCGAGCGCAGCGTCGAACGCCGCGCTGCACCCCTGGATTGGCTGGGGCCTGCCTAGTAGGCATACCTCAGCAGCGCGTGGGAAGTGCCGGTAAACGCAATGAACCCGAGCACCGCGCCACACACCGGCAGGATCAGCCACCAGACTCTCGGCGGCATCGGTGGCAACAGGCTGCGGTGCTGGCTTAACGTCAGGCTGAAGGCGCACACCGTCATTGCCAGCAGGGTGCCGGCCAGGATGTCCGTCGGCCAGTGTGCACCCAGGTACACCCGGGAAATCGCGATGGTGGCGGCGGGAATGCAGCCAAGCACCAGCCAGGTCAGGCGCAGTCGTGTCGGTTGACCGCGACCGGCAAGCACTGCCAAGGCCAGGAAGAATGCAAACGAGCCGGACGCATGGCCGCTGGGCATGCTGAAGCTGGTGAGTGGGTCGGTCAGCACTTCGGGGCGCATCCGCGCAAAAAACAGCTTGGTCCCGGTATTGATCAGCGCCGCGCCCAGCAGGGTGGCGCCGACAAAGATTGCCTGGCGCCATTGCCGCGCCACCACCAGCAGGCCGGTCAGCACCGCGCTGGCGACAAACATCTTCTTGAACTCGCCGAGCTGGGTCACCATCACCATTGCCCGGTCGATCGCCGGGCCGCGGTGTTCCTGCACCAGTGCCATCAAGCCCTGGTCAAAGTCGTTGAGGTAGGGATAGCCGATAAACAACGCGATCAACAGTGTGCCGCCGATGCAGCCAATCCATAGGGTGGCGCGCCGATGGCCGCGCAGGCTGCTGTTGAGGCTTACGCCGATCAACACTGCGAGACAGGCGGCGACAATCCCGGCCTCTGGCCAGAAGCCTTCGGGCAATGGCAGGCGGAAGGCCGCGCCGGTGGCCCAGCCCGGCAACAGATACGCCACCGACCAGCCTGCACCGGCCAGCAGGCTCACGGCGGCAAAACGCGGGAAGGGCATGTCGCACATGCCCGCAACCATCGGCAACATCGGCCGCAGCGGGCCAATGAAGCGGCCTACCAACAGGCTGGCGATGCCGTACTTCTGGAAGTAAGCCTCGGCGCCGCTCATCCATTCCGGGTGATGCCGCAGGCCGGGAAGGCGCCGGATGTTCTGGTGGAAATGGCGACCGAGGAAGTAGGAAACAACATCGCCCAACACGCCGCCGAGGAAGCCCAGCAACAGGGTTTCTCCCAGTGACAGTGCGCCGCTGCCGGCCAGGGCGGCGATGGCAAACAGCAATACCGTGCCAGGTACGATCAGGCCGGCAATGGCCAGGCACTCCACGCACGCCACGATAAACACCGCCACGGCCAGCCATTGCGGGTTCAGGGTCAGCCAGCCGGTAATGCTATCGAGCCATGGGCCCATACAATCAACTCCCTTTTGTAGATCGTCCTTGTGGGAGCCCGGCTTGCCGGCGATGGCGTCCTTGGGTCCGCTATCGCCGGGCAAGCCGGGCTCCTACAGGTTTATGTATGTTTTCAAATCAAAAAATAGTCGCGGCCTTCGACCTGGCCCCGGCGCAGCGGGTTCCGTGTGCAATACGGCGCATAACCGGCATCGACGTAGCGGTACATCAGGTGTTCATCGCGCCCACCGGGAATGCCCAGGCGGGTGGTCTGGATGATCTGCGCTGGCGCCAGCCCTACGTCTTCCACGTAGAGCAGTTCCTGGTCAAAGCGCTTGGCGTCCCACATCGGCACCTTCAAACCCAGCGCCTTGCACAGCAAGGTCTGGCCGGCGCACAGCTTTTGCGAGGGCCGTGGCCTGCCGCTGGCGTCCGGGTTATTCAGCAGCATCTGCGCCAGGCTGGCCGGGCCGGAGACTTCGTCGACCCACGGATAGGCTGATTTGATCAGCACCGCATTGCCCGGACCGTGGGCGCTGAAGTTCAGCGAATCACCGCCACGGGCGTAGTACATATAGATGTGCCCGCCATCCAGAAACAAAGCCTTACGCTTTTCTGTGTAGCCCAAGGACGCGTGGCTGCCTTTTTCGGCGAGGTAATACGCTTCGGTTTCGATAATTCGTGCCGACAGCCACAAATCACCAACACGATGGCGAATGACTTTTCCGAGCAATTCGCGCGCGAGCAGTTGCGCGTCACGGTCGAAAAAGCCGTCGGGCAGGGCGTTGGCGGGGATCAGCGGCGAGAAACTGGACATGGCGATCAAAGGTAATACGGCTAAATGTGACAGGATGATAACAACTCCAGCCTTAATTCCCGCTGAACGTCGGGTTTTTACAGTTCATTTCGACCATCCGCCCCTCACCGCTGTCCGTAGGACGGCGTCACAGCTATAATCTGCCGCTTTCCTCTTTGCCAAGACCCCACCAGACCATGACTGAGTCCGTTCTTGACTACATGACCCGCCTGGGTCGCGCTGCCCGTCAGGCCTCGCGGTTGATCGCCCGTGCGAGCACTGCGCAGAAGAACCGCGCCTTGCTGGCGGCCGCCGACGCTCTGGATGCTTCGCGCTCCGAGCTGAGCGCCGCCAATGAACAGGATTTGGCCAACGGTCGCGCCAATGGCCTGGAGCCTGCATTGCTGGATCGCCTGGCGCTGACGCCGGCGCGGATCGACGACATGATCGAAGGCTTGCGTCAGGTGGCCAAGCTGCCTGACCCCATCGGTGAAATCCGCGACATGCGCTACCTGCCCTCCGGCATTCAAGTCGGCAAGATGCGCGTGCCCCTGGGCGTGATCGGCATCATCTATGAGTCGCGCCCGAACGTGACCATCGACGCCGCGAGCCTGTGCCTCAAGTCGGGCAACGCCACCATCCTGCGGGGCGGTTCCGAGGCCATCAATTCCAACCGTGCCATCGCCGCGTGCATTCAGCAGGGCCTGGCCGTGGCCGAGCTGCCCGCCGAAGTGGTGCAGGTGGTCGAGACCACTGACCGCGCTGCCGTTGGCGCACTGATCACCATGCCTGAATTCGTCGACGTGATCGTGCCACGGGGTGGCAAGAGCCTGATCGAACGCGTGAGCCGTGATGCCAAGGTGCCAGTTATCAAGCACCTGGACGGCGTCTGCCACGTGTTCATCGACATCGCCGCCGACCTCGACAAGGCGATCCGCATTGCCGACAACGCCAAGACTCACCGCTACGCCCCGTGCAACACCATGGAAACCCTGCTGGTGCACGTCGGCATTGCCGATCGCGTGCTGCCGCCGCTGGCTGCCATCTACCGCGACAAGGGCGTTGAACTGCGTGGTTGCGAGCGTACCCGGGCGATCCTCGGCAGCGACGTGATCGAGGCCACCGAGCAGGACTGGTACACCGAATACACGGCGCCGATCCTGTCGATCCGCATTGTCGACGACCTGGACCAGGCCATCGAGCACATCAATCAATACGGCTCCAAGCACACCGACGCCATTGTCACCGAGCATTTCAGCGATGCCCGGCGTTTCCTCAACGAAGTGGATTCCGCTTCGGTGATGGTCAACGCCTCGACGCGCTTTGCCGATGGCTTCGAGTACGGCCTGGGGGCGGAGATCGGTATCTCCACCGACAAGCTCCACGCACGCGGCCCGGTTGGCCTGGAAGGGCTGACCAGCGAGAAGTACGTGGTGTTCGGTGACGGTCATGTGCGCACTTGATGGGTAAACGCATCGGGCTGCTCGGCGGCACCTTCGACCCCGTGCACATCGGCCATTTGCGCAGTGCACTGGAAGTCGCGGACGCCCTCGGGCTGGATGAACTGCGCCTGGCACCGAATGCCCGGCCGCCGCATCGCGATACGCCGCAGGTGTCTGCGCAGCAGCGCCTGGAGATGGTCCGCCTTGCTGTGGCCGGCATTGCACCGCTGGTGGTGGACGACCGCGAACTCAAGCGCGACAAACCGTCCTACACTGTCGACACCCTGGAACTGATGCGGGCCGAGTTGGCCGCGGATGACCAGTTATTTCTACTTTTGGGCTGGGACGCGTTTTGCGGCCTGCCCACTTGGCATCGCTGGGAAGAGTTGCTCCAGCATTGCCACATCCTGGTGCTGCAACGCCCGGATGCCGACGCAGAATCGCCGGATGCCTTGCGCAACCTGCTGGCGGCGCGGTCGGTAAGTGACCCTTTGGCCCTGACCGGGCCGAGCGGGAATATTGCATTCGTCTGGCAAACCCCGCTTGCGGTGTCTGCCACCCAGATCCGTCAACTGCTGGCCAGCGGGAAGTCGGTACGTTTCCTGGTGCCTGACGCGGTCCTGGCCTACATCGATGCGCACGGGCTTTACCGTGCGTCGAACTGAAAAGGCGCGCTTGAACGCACGAACAGTCGTGCAGCGAGCGCCCGAACATACGAGCAAAACGAGTTTTATATGACGAACAAAGACGTAAGCAAAGTTAAGCGCAAAGGCACGTTCAAGAGCGCTCCTCTGCCAGTAGAAGCCCACACCGGCCCTGAGCTGGCCGGCGAAGAGCTGGTGAAGGTTGCCGTGGCTGCCCTGGAAGACGTGAAGGCCCAGGACATCCAGGTCCTGGACGTGCGCGACAAGCAGAGCATCACCGACTTCATGATCATCGCCACCGGTACTTCCAACCGCCAGATCGGCGCGATGCTGGACAAGGTTCGCGAAGCGGTCAAAGCCCAGGGCGTCAAGCCATTGGGTGAAGAAGGCAAGGGCGACAGCGACTGGGTACTGCTGGACATGGACGACGTGATCGTTCACATGATGACCAGCAACGCCCGTCAGTTCTACGACCTGGAGCGTCTGTGGAAAGGCGCCGAGCAGAGCCGTGCCGCCGATGGCAAGCACCACAGCCCTGAAGTCGGCCACGCGCACTTCGACAAGCTCAACAAAGACCAGGAATAAGGAACGGCTGTGCGCCTGCGTCTGATCGCTGTCGGTTCACGCATGCCCAAGTGGGTGGAAGAAGGCTGGCATGAATATGCCAAGCGCCTGCCATCCGAATTGGCGCTGGAACTGGTGGAAATACCGCTCAATACCCGGGGCAAGAACGCCGACGTGGCGCGCTTTATCCGTCAGGAAGGCGAAGCCATGCTGGCCAAGGTCGGGCCCAACGAGCGGATCGTGACCCTCGAAGTGCACGGCAAGCCTTGGAGCACCGAGCAGTTGGCGGTGGAACTGGATCGCTGGCGCCTGGATTCGCGCACGGTCAACTTCATGGTCGGCGGCCCCGAGGGGCTGGCGCCGGAAGTGTGCGCGCGGGCGGACCAGCGCTGGTCGCTGTCGCCCCTGACACTGCCGCACCCGCTGGTAAGAATTCTGATCGGTGAACAGCTGTATCGCGCCTGGACAGTTCTGTCCGGGCACCCTTACCACAAATAATCTGCGCCCTGCCTGATGACCCAGCCGATCCGCATCAAGGACCACGAGAAAGACGCACGTCTTGTACGCGCGCGGGTGGTGTTTGGCGCGATTTTGGTGGTGGCATTGCTGGGGGTGCTGATTGCGCGCCTGTATTTCCTGCAGGTGATCCAGTACGACTATCACTCCACATTGTCGGAAAACAACCGGGTGCACGTGCAGCCGATTCCGCCTACCCGTGGGCTGATTTTCGACCGCAATGGCGTGGTGGTAGCGGATAACCGGCCCAGCTTCAGCCTGAGCATGACCCGCGAACGCTCCGGCGACTGGCAGCAGATCCTCGATGTGATCGTCGAGGTGCTGCAACTGACGCCGGAAGACCGGGTGATTTTCGAAAAGCGCATGAAACAGGGGCGCCGGCCGTTTGAGCCGGTGCCGATCCTGTTCGAGCTGACCGAAGAGCAGATCGCCCGGATCGCGGTGAACCAGTTCCGTCTGCCGGGTGTGGAAGTGGTGGCGCAGTTGGTGCGGCACTACCCGCAAGGGGCGCACTTTGCGCATTCGGTCGGCTACATGGGCCGGATCAACGAGAAAGAGCTCAAGACCCTCGACCCGGTCAACTACAGCGGCACCCACCATATCGGCAAGACCGGCATCGAGCGTTTCTACGAGCCGGAACTGCACGGCCAGGTGGGTTACGAGGAAGTCGAGACCAACGCCCGTGGCCGCGTGCTGCGGGTGCTCAAGCGTACCGACCCGGTGCCCGGCAAGGACATCGTGCTGAGCCTGGACATCAAGTTGCAGGAAGCGGCGGAGATGGCCCTGGGCGGGCGTCGGGGTGCCGTGGTGGCACTGGATCCGAGCACTGGCGAAGTGCTGGCGATGGTCAGCCAGCCAAGTTTTGACCCGAACCTGTTTGTCACCGGGATCAGCTTCAAGGCCTACGCCGAGCTGCGTGATTCCATCGACCGGCCGCTGTTCAACCGCGTATTGCGCGGCCTGTATCCGCCGGGCTCGACCATCAAGCCGGCGGTAGCGATTGCCGGCCTGGACTCGGGCGTGGTCACGGCATCGAGCCGGGTGTTCGACCCCGGCTACTACATGCTGCCCAACTACGATCACAAATACCGTAACTGGAACCGCACCGGAGACGGCTATGTGGACCTGGATACGGCGATCATGCGTTCCAACGACACCTACTTCTATGACCTGGCCCACAAGCTCGGTATTGATCGGCTGTCGGCCTACATGGGCAAGTTCGGCCTTGGTCAGAAAGTCTCCCTGGACATGTTCGAAGAATCCCCGGGCCTGATGCCGTCTCGCGAGTGGAAGCGTGCGACCCGGCGCCAGGCGTGGTTCCCGGGCGAAACCCTGATCCTGGGGATCGGCCAGGGCTACATGCAGGCCACGCCGCTGCAACTGGCTCAGGCCACCGCGCTGGTGGCCAACAAGGGTGTGTGGAACCGTCCGCACCTGGCCAAGACCATCGAGGGCGAACGCCCGGTGGACGAAAACCCGATTCCCGACATTGTGCTGCGCGACCCGTCCGACTGGACCAAGGTCAACCACGGCATGCAGCAAGTGATGCACGGCGCCCGGGGTACCGCTCGTAAAGCGGCAGCCGGCGCGCAATACCGGATTGCCGGCAAGAGCGGTACGGCCCAGGTGGTCGCGATCAAGCAGGGCGAGAAGTACGACCGCTCCAAGGTTCAGGAACGCCACCGTGACCACGCCTTGTTCGTCGGCTTTGCTCCGGCCGACAACCCGAAGATCGTCGTGGCGGTGATGGTCGAGAACGGTGAATCCGGTTCCGGCGTGGCCGCGCCCGTGGTGCGTCAGATCATGGATGCCTGGCTGTTGACCGAAGACGGCAAGCTCAAGCCCGAATATGGCGGCACCCCATCCAGTGTGGAGGCTACGGCCCTTGAAGAGTAATTTTGACCGCATCCTCTCCAGCGAGGATGTGATGCGCCGCCGCGCCACTTTGCTGCAGCGCATGCACATTGATGGCCCGTTGCTGATCCTGCTGCTGACCCTGGCGGCCGGCAGCCTGTTTGTTTTGTATTCGGCCAGTGGCAAGAACTGGGACTTGCTGATCAAACAGGCGTCGTCGTTTGGCCTTGGCCTGTTGTCGATGGTGGTGATCGCCCAGCTGGAGCCGCGCTTCATGGCGCGCTGGGTGCCGCTGGGGTATGTCGCCGGCGTGTTGCTGCTGGTGGTGGTGGATGTCATGGGTCACAACGCCATGGGCGCGACGCGCTGGATCAACATCCCGGGGGTGATTCGCTTCCAGCCGTCGGAATTCATGAAGATTTTGATGCCGGCGACCATCGCCTGGTACCTGTCAAAACGCACACTGCCGCCCCAGCTCAAGCACGTGGGCATCAGCCTGATATTGATCGGCGTGCCGTTTATCCTGATCGTGCGCCAGCCCGACCTCGGCACCTCGCTGCTGATCCTGGCGGGCGGCGCGTTCGTGCTGTTCATGGGGGGGCTGCGCTGGCGCTGGATCCTCAGCGTGCTGGCCGCGGCCGTGCCGGTGGCCGTGGCCATGTGGTTCTTCTTCATGCACGACTACCAGAAGCAGCGAATCCTCACGTTCCTCGACCCGGAGAGCGATCCGCTGGGCACCGGCTGGAACATCATCCAGTCCAAGGCGGCCATCGGTTCCGGTGGCGTATTCGGCAAGGGCTGGCTGCTGGGCACCCAGTCGCACCTGGACTTTTTGCCGGAAAGCCACACCGACTTCATTATCGCGGTGATGGGCGAGGAGTTCGGCCTGGTGGGCATCTGCGCACTGTTGCTGATTTACTTGCTGCTGATCGGGCGCGGCCTGGTGATTACTGCCCAGGCGCAAACCCTGTTTGGCAAATTGCTCGCCGGCAGCCTCACCATGACGTTTTTTGTTTACGTTTTCGTCAACATCGGTATGGTCAGTGGCCTGTTGCCGGTGGTTGGGGTGCCGTTGCCGTTCATTAGCTACGGCGGAACTTCGCTGGTGACATTGCTGTCAGCGTTTGGGGTTTTGATGTCGATCCATACCCATCGTAAGTGGATCGCACAGGTTTGAATAAGGTGAAGATGTCAATGCAAGTAATGCGCGGCTGGGCTGCCCGGCACGTGTCCTGGATGGGCCTGTTGGGCCTGCTGGGAGCCGCTGTGCAGGAAGCGCAGGCCGGCGACTACGACGGTTCGCCCCAGGTCGCCGAGTTTGTCGGTGAGATGACCCGTGACTATGGTTTCGCCGGTGAACAGCTGATGGGCGTGTTCCGCGAGGCCCAGCGCAAGCAGGCGATCCTCGACGCCATCTCCCGGCCCGCCGAGCGCGTGAAGCAGTGGAAGGAATATCGCCCGATGTTCCTGACCGACGCCCGCGTGGCGCGGGGCGTGGACTTCTGGCGCCAGCACGAAGCGGTGCTGGCCCGCGCCGAGCAGGAATACGGCGTACCGGCCCAGGTGATCGTGGCAATCATCGGCATCGAAACCTTCTACGGCCGCAACACCGGCAGCTACCGGGTGATCGACGCCTTGTCGACCCTGGGCTTTGACTACCCGCCACGCGCCGAATTCTTCCGCAAAGAGCTGCGCGAGTTCCTGTTGTTGGCCCGTGAAGAACAGGTCGACCCGTTGACCCTCAAGGGCTCCTACGCCGGGGCCATGGGCTTGCCGCAGTTCATGCCGAGCAGCTTTCGCGCCTACGCCGTGGATTTCGACGGCGACGGCCATATCAATATCTGGAGCAACCCCGATGACGCTATCGGCAGCGTCGCCAGCTACTTCAAGCGCCACGGCTGGGTAGCCGGCGAGCCGGTGGTGATTCGAGCCGATGTGACCGGTGAGCGCGCCGATGAAGGCCTGACTCAGGGTATCGAGCCGGTCAAGACGGTCGGGGAGTTGCGGGCGCTGGGCTGGTCGAGTCAGAATGCGCCACGCGATGATATGCCGGTGACGGCGTTCCGCCTCGAAGGCGAAAATGGCCCCGAATACTGGATGGGCCTGAAGAATTTCTACGCAATCACGCGTTATAACCGCAGCGTGATGTACGCCATGGCCGTGCATCAACTGTCAGACATGCTGGTCCAAGCACGGGGCGTCAAGTAATGCCGGTATCACCGATGTACAAACCCCTGAAGCTGTTGGCGTACGCCGCATTGTCGTTATTGGTGGTCAGTTGTTCCACCAGTCGTGCACCGGTGCAAAAAACCGCAGGCACGGCGATCCGCTCCCAGCCGGGGCTGGATATCAACCGCGCCCACAAAGACGGCGCGCCGTGGTGGGATGTGGATGTTTCGAAGATCCCGGATGCCACGCCGACCCTGCACACCGGCCCTTACAAGGCCAACCCCTATACCGTGCTGGGCAAAAACTACTTCCCGCTGCAAGACTCCAAGACCTACGTGCAATCAGGTACGGCGTCCTGGTACGGGACCAAGTTCCACGGCCAGAACACCGCCAACGGCGAAGTCTATGACCTGTACGGCATGAGCGCGGCGCACAAGACCCTGCCGCTGCCCAGCTATGTACGCGTGACCAACCTGGACAACAACCGCTCGGTAATCCTGCGGGTCAATGACCGTGGGCCGTTCTATTCGGACCGGATCATCGACTTGTCCTACGCCGCCGCCAAGAAACTCGGGTATGCCGAAATCGGCACCGCCCGGGTGAAGGTCGAAGGTATCGACCCGGCCCAGTACTGGGCCCAGCGTGGCAAGCCGGCGCCGTTGATGCTCAACGAACCGCAAACCCCGCAACCGCAAGTCACGGCCTCGGCCGGCAAGATCGAACAGTGGACCCCGCCGCCGGCGCAGCACGCCCCGGACACGGTGGTCATTCCGCATGCAGCACCGGGAGCCTCTACCGTGGGCGGCCAGTACCTGCAAGTCGGCGCTTTCGCCAACCCGGACGCGGCAGAGCTGCTAAGGTCCAAGCTCAGCGGGATGGTCAGCGCGCCAGTCTTTATCAGCTCTATTGTGCGTAACCAGCAGACCCTGCACCGTGTGCGCATGGGGCCGATCGGCTCGCCGAGTGAAGTTGCGCAAGTGCAGAACAGCGTGCGCCTGGCCAACCTGGGGCAACCCAGCGTGGTCACCGCCGAGTAAGCAGTACAAAGGATTGATGGCTCAGGCTCGCATGCGGGTTTGAGCCCTGGTTGTTGGCTCGTTGAACAATAAAAACCCAGGGGCAAGGGGTGGGCATGCAACCGAACACGCGACAGTCTGGCGACGGGCTGTCTGAATAGTTTTGCCCGCGAGGGCAAGTTTCCATAAGCAATTTCGAGAGACGGATGAACATCACCACCTTAGCCAAACGCACGTGCCTGCTTCTTTCGCTGATCATCACCCCGGCCGCCTGGGCGGTTGAAATGGTGCCAGCTTCCCCGCAACTGGCTGCCAAGGCCTGGGTCCTGATGGACGCCGCCAGCGGCAACGTGCTGGTGGAGAACAACGGTGACCAGCGCCTGCCCCCAGCCAGCCTGACCAAGCTGATGACCGCCTACATCGCGACCCTGGAAATCCGTCGCGGCCAGATCGGCGAAAACGATCCGGTGACCGTCAGCGAAAACGCCTGGCGCACCGGCGGTTCGCGGATGTTCATCAAGGTCGGCTCGCAAGTGACCGTCAGCGACCTGCTGCACGGCATCATCATCCAGTCGGGTAACGACGCCAGCGTAGCCCTGTCCGAGCACATCGCCGGCAGCGAAGATGCGTTCGCCGACATGATGAACAAAACCGTGGCTGACCTGGGCATGACCAACAGCCACTTCATGAACCCGACCGGCCTGCCGAACCCTGAGCACTACTCGTCGGCTCACGACATGGCGATCCTGGCTCGCGCGATCATTCGTGTCGACCCGGTGCACTACGCGATCTACTCCCAGAAAGAGTTCTTCTGGAACAACATCAAGCAGCCTAACCGCAACCTGTTGCTGTGGCGTGACAAGACTGTCGATGGCTTGAAAACCGGCCACACCGAAGAAGCCGGCTACTGCATGGTGTCGTCCGCTGTCCGTGACGGCCAGCGCCTGATTGCCGTGGTATTCGGTACCAACAGCGAGCAGGCCCGTGCGGCCGAGACGCAAAAGCTGCTGACCTATGGCTTCCGTTTCTTCGAAACCCAGACCTTCTACCAGAAAGGCACCGAGCTGGCTCAAGCCCCTGTGTGGAAAGGCGCGACCCATCAAGTCAAGGCTGGCCTGGCTGAAGACCTGACCCTGACCATGCCTAAAGGCCAGCTCAAGAAGCTGGTTGCCAGCATGACCATGAACCCGCAACTGGTCGCACCGATCGCCAAGGGCGATGTGATTGGTAAAGTCGAAGTGAAGCTGGACGACAAGGTGGTGCACAGCGCCGATCTGATCGCTCTGGACGCCGTCGACGAAGGTGGTATCTTCCGACGCGTGTGGGATAGCATCCGTCTATTCTTCTACAGCTTGTTCAACTGATAGTGTGCACCTGCATGACCCCGCGCTGATCCGGCGCGGGGTTATGCCCGTCGCCACGGCTTACGCTTACGAGGCCGTTACGCCATGACCGATACCGAAGTAAAGGCGCCAAAGATCGAATTCCCAAACGTGGACTATCCCGTCAAGGTGATCAGCGATACGGGCGTGGGCAACAAGGACAAGATCATCGAGATCGTCAAGAAACACGCAACGATCAACCATGACCGTGTGGATGAGCGTCAAAGCACCAACGGCAAGTACACCACTATTCAGTTGCACATCGTGGCGACTGATCAGGACCAGCTGTACAACATCAACAGCGAACTGCGGGCTACCGGCTTCGTGCACATGGTGTTGTGATGTCACAGACCCTGGGCTTTCGCGAGCTCGGCCAAATGGCTTACGAACCGGTGTGGCACGCCATGCAGCGGTTCACCAACGAGCGCGGCACCGAAGCCCCGGATGAAATCTGGCTGGTGGAGCACCCGCCGGTTTTCACCCAGGGCCAGGCCGGCAAGGCCGAGCATTTGCTGCTGCCGGGAGAAATCCCGGTGGTGCAGGTCGACCGCGGCGGGCAGGTGACTTACCATGGCCCAGGTCAATTGGTGGCTTATCTGTTGCTGGACGTGCGCAGGCTGGGTTTTGGCGTACGTGAGCTGGTCAGTCGCATGGAGTCATGCCTGATCGAGCTGCTGGCCAGCTACGGTGTGACCGCCGCGGCCAAGCCTGATGCACCGGGGGTTTATGTTGATGGCGCGAAAATCGCCTCCCTGGGCTTGCGGATTCGCCACGGTTGTTCCTTTCATGGCCTGGCCTTGAATGTGGACATGGACCTGGCGCCGTTTCGACGGATCAATCCCTGCGGCTACGCCGGTTTGGCGATGACCCAGTTGAGCGATCACGCAACACCACTAGAATTTGCCGAGGTAAGTGCCCGGCTGCGCGCGCAGCTCGTCAAACACCTCGACTATGCTGAGCAGACGACCCTAACGGGCGGAATCGACTGATTATGACTACTGATGCAGTGCAAACCATGATCCCGACGCTGGATGTTACCGAGCGTCCGGCCCCGCGTGCCAAGGTAGAAGCCGGCGTCAAGCTGCGCGGCGCCGAGAAGGTTGCACGCATCCCGGTGAAGATCATTCCGACCACCGAACTGCCGAAAAAGCCTGACTGGATTCGCGTGCGTATCCCGGTTTCGCCGGAAGTCGACCGCATCAAGGCCCTGCTGCGCAAACACAAGCTGCACAGCGTGTGCGAAGAGGCGTCCTGCCCGAACCTGGGCGAGTGCTTCTCCGGTGGCACCGCGACCTTCATGATCATGGGTGACATCTGCACCCGTCGTTGCCCGTTCTGCGACGTTGGCCACGGCCGGCCGAAGCCACTGGACGTCAACGAGCCGGAAAGCCTGGCCATCGCCATCGCCGACCTGAAACTCAAGTATGTCGTGATTACCTCGGTAGACCGCGACGACCTGCGTGACGGCGGTGCCCAGCACTTTGCCGACTGTATCCGCGAGATCCGCAAGCTGTCGCCGAACGTGATGCTCGAGACCCTGGTGCCGGACTACCGTGGCCGTATGGACGTGGCGCTGGAAATCACTGCCGCCGAGCCGCCGGATGTGTTCAACCACAACCTGGAAACCGTACCGCGCCTGTACAAGGCTGCGCGCCCGGGTTCGGACTACCAGTGGTCGCTGACCCTGCTGCAGAAGTTCAAGCAGATGATGCCGCACATTCCGACCAAATCCGGCCTGATGCTGGGCCTGGGCGAAACCGACGAAGAAGTCATCGAAGTCATGAAGCGCATGCGCGAACACGACATCGACATGCTGACCCTCGGCCAGTACCTGCAGCCGTCCCGCAGCCACTTGCCGGTACAGCGTTTCGTGCACCCGGATGTGTTCGCCTGGTTTGCCGAAGAAGGCTACAAGATGGGCTTCAAGAACGTCGCTTCCGGCCCGCTGGTACGTTCCTCGTACCACGCCGACGAGCAGGCGAAACTGGTCAAGGCCAGCCTGGTGTCCTGATACGCGGAACGCCGGACACTGCAGGACCCATGTGGGAGCCGGCTTGAGTGGGAGCGGGCTTGTTCGCGAATGCGTTGGATCAGTTGACCTGTCCGGTGACTGACTGACCGTCTTCGCGAGCAAGCCCGCTCCCCCCAGGCCCGCTCCCACATTTGCTACTGACTCTTCCTCTTCTGTTTGCAACCATTGCTGTTTAGAGTGCCTTGGGCAATCCACGCGAGGAGAACCATGGATGACGACTCAATTGACCACTTGTGCGGTACCTGCGCTGCGCGCCGAAGGCGTGATCGGGCTGATTGCCCCTGCCGGGCCGGCCGAGCTGGATATCGACACGGCCACGCAATGGATGCGCGCCCGGGGCTACACACTGCGGATCTTTCCGGGCGTGAGCCAGCGTGATGGCTATCTGGCCGGCAGTGATGAGGTACGCCTTGATGACCTGCACGCGGCGTTCGCCGATTCGACCATCGACGCGATTTTCTGCCTGCGCGGCGGCTATGGCACGCCACGCCTGCTGGACCGCCTGGACTTTGACCTGCTCCGGGCCAACCCCAAGCCATTCGTAGGCTACAGCGATATCACCGCCCTGCACCTGGCGATCAACCGGTATGCCGGTTTCGTCACCTTCCATGGTCCGATGTTCAACGCTGACCTGTTAGGTGAAAAGCAACAGCCTACCGAGTCGTCGCTGTTCAGCATGCTGCGTGGGCAAGTGAAAGCCGGTAGCCAGCTGGCTCACCCTGTGGCCTACCCGCTGACCACCGTCGAGCCAGGCATCGCCTGTGGGCGGCTGCTGGGCGGCAATCTATCGATGATCGCAGCAGTGATGGGCACGGCTTACGAGATTGATGCCGAGGGCATCATTCTGTTTATCGAAGATGTGAACGAGCCGTTGTACCGCATTGACCGGTTGCTCACCCATTTGCGCCTGGCGGGCAAGCTGGCCCAGGTGTCGGGCGTGGTGGTGGGGGATGTGGCTGGGGTTGATAGCCTTGCGCTTGAGCGCTTGCTGAAGCAGACCTTCGAGCCGTTGTGCATTCCTGTGCTGTCCGGCTGGCGCAGCGGGCACTGCAACCCGAACCTGACCTTGCCGTTGGGCGCCAGGGTGCGGCTGGATGCGGGGGAGAAGCGGTTGGTGTTGGAACAGGATGTGGTGTTTAAGGCCTGAACTTTGTAGCGCCGATAAAGGCCTCTTCGCGAGCAATCCCGCTCCCACATTTCGATCGCGTTCCTTCAGGAAGTGCACGGTCAAAATGTGGGAGCGGGCTTGCTCGCGAATGCGGTAGCAGCCATACGCCGATCTATCGGCTTTGCAGCGACTCCAGCAACTTCACCGTCGGATACCCATCCGCCGGCCAGCCCAGGGACTGCTGCGCGGCACGAATCGCCTTGCGGGTATTCGCACCGATGATCCCGTCCGGGTTGCCTGCGTCGTAACCATTGGCACTGAGTACCGTCTGCAAGTCAATTCGCTGCGAGCGAGTCAACGGCAGTTCATCTTTCGGCCAGCTCCCACGAATCAAGCCACCGCCCCCGAAGCGTTCCGACAACAACCCAACTGCCAGCGCGTAGGACGACGAGTTGTTGTACTTGAGGATCGCGCGGAAGTTATCCAGCACCAGGAACGCCGGGCCACGATAGCCGGCCGGCAGCAACAGGGCGGCGGAAAGCTGGTCGACGTTGGCCGGGACACTGGCGCCCGGCGGCACCTGGATTCCCAGTTTCAGCCACTCGCCAACGGTCTTGCGTACGCTGCCATCGGCCAGGGCGTAATCAAAATTCAACGGCAGTTGCTGCACCTCGAAGCCCCAGGGCTGGCCTTTCTGCCAGCCGGAGCTTTGCAGGTAGTGCGCGGTGGAGGCGAGGGCGTCGGCCGGGCTGTTCCAGATATCGCGGCGGCCGTCACCGTCGAAGTCTACGGCGTGGGTGTTATAGGTGGTCGGGATGAACTGGGTCTGGCCCATGGCCCCGGCCCAGGAGCCTTTCATCTGGTCGGCGGCGATATCGCCATGCTGGATGATTTGCAGCGCCGCCAACAGTTGCGCCTGGGCGAAGGCCGGGCGACGGCCTTCATAGGCCAGGGTCGCCAGTGAGCGGATCACCGAGTTGTTGCCCTGGAACTGGCCGAAGTTACTCTCCATGCCCCACACCGAGACCAGCGCCTGGCGGTCGACGCCGTAACGGTCCTCAATGCGTTGCAGAATGTCGGCATACTTCACCAGCAGCGATTGGCCATTGCGCACCCGCAGCGGCGACAGCGCGCCATCGAGGTATTCCCATACCGGCCGGGAGAACTCCGGCTGGCTGCGGTCGGCGCGGATCACCGCCATGTCGGGTACGACATTGGCAAAGGCCGTATCGAAAACCTGCGGCGTGATACCGGCCTTCAAGGCTTCCACGCGAAACCCCGCCTGCCATTCGGCAAAGGTCTGGGTCGGCTGGATATCAAGATTGTCTGCCACCAGTGGCGCAACGACGGCAGGCGCAGCTACCGGTGCAGTCTGGAGCGGGGGCAGGGGTTGGGCATCGGCAGCGGTGGGTTTTTCCGCGCAGGCGACTAACAGAATGAGGCTGGAGGCAGCGATCAGTTGGCGAAGGTGCCAACGACGGGAAAGACTAGAGGGCATGCACAGGTCCAGGGAATACGAATCAGGTACAGACCTTATCATGCCGGAGGGGCGCTTGCCTTCAGGCAGCCAGAAAGTAAGAAGCCTCCCAGCTATTAGACTGGAAGGCTTCGCGGCGGTAGCTGCCTTTGCCTTTGCCGGCTCGTTCCTGGCGACTGCGGAACAACGGCTGGGCGATGATGGATTTGGCCTTGTTGGGGCCATGCTTGGATGGCTTTTTGCTCATGATGGGTACTCTCTGGCAGGTTGATGATGCGGTGCGAATCATCTGCCGAAGTTTGGATTCTGTCCAGCCCAGCGATACGTAGGACTATTCAGCAGGCAGCGCCAAGCGCTGTCCTGACATCAAAAGTGACAAACGACTCAGGCTCATCCACGGCGATCCAGCCGCCTGCCCCTTGATCTGCGCGTCAATGCGTTGGGCTTCCAGCAGCAATTGCGCCCAGCGTTGCGCCGAGTGCCGTTGCAGGGCTTTGCTGATCAGTGGTTTGCGCTTGTCCCATACCGGTGGCCGCGCCTGGCTGAAGGCCTTGTCCAGTGGGATGCCCTGGCTGTACTGCAGGGCAATATTGGCCAGCAGCCGTAATTCTCGCGCCAGGGCCCAGAGAATCACCGGCGGCTCGACGCCTTCGCCGCGCAGCCCTTCGAGCATGCGCAGGGCGTGGGCGGGTTCGCCATTGAGGATCGCATCCACCAGCCCAAATACGTCAAAGCGCGCGCTGTCCGCCACGGCACCTTGTACGGTTTCGACGGTGATCTGGCCACCCTCGGCCATCAGCTTGAGCTTTTCGATTTCCTGGGCGGCGGCCAGCAGGTTGCCTTCCACCCGCGCCGCGATCAGCTCCACCGCATCCTGGCTGGCACTCAGCCCGGATTGCGACAGGCGCTGACGAATCCACTGCGGCAGTTGGCTGCTGTCCACCGGCCAAATCTGTATGAACTGAGTCTGGCCGCCTTCCACCAGCGCCTTGCCCCACTTGGTTTTCTGCGCACTGCCATCGAGCTTGGGCAGGCTGATCAGCAGCAGCGTGTCTTCGGCAGGGCGTGCGCAGTATTCCATCAACGCCGCCGCGCCTTTGTCGCCGGGCTTGCCCGAAGGCAGGCGCAGTTCCAGCAGGCGTTTTTCGGCGAACAGCGACATGCTCGCCCCGGCTTGCAGCAGCGTACCCCAGTCGAAACTGGCGTCGGCGCTGAATACCTGGCGTTCATCGAAGCCCTGTTGGCGGGCGGCGGTGCGAATTGCGTCCGCAGCCTCCTGGCACAGCAGCGGGTCATCACCGCTGACGATGTAGACGGGCGCAAGGCTGCCTTGCAGGTGCTTGGCGAGTTGGGCGGGGGCGAGTTTCATAGGCAGGGCGAACGGGGCGCCAGGGGCGCCCCGTCTGGCTTACTCGACAGGAACTTCGACAGGCGATTGTTTCGGCTGGCTGTTTTCATACTCTTGCGCCGCTTTCAGCGCATCGGCATCTGCCTTGGCCTTGTTATCTGCCGTTTGCTGCAGTTGATCCAGTTTTTCCGGAGTGATCAGTTGCAGGCGCAGAAGCATGCGCTGCACCAGCTCACGACGCATTTCCTTGCGCACCTGGATGGTTTCGGAGTCCGAACCCACCAGGTTGTTGCCGTCGTGGCTCACGACTTTCTGTACCTGGATCTTGTCGCCCATCAACGGCAGGTGGTCGTGGCCCTGGATTTCGAAGAAGAGCGTGGTGCTCAGCTCGATGTCCGAAGCACGCCCGGCACTGGCATAGCTGAGGTTGCGCTGCTCTTCTTTCTCATCCAGCAGGTTCAGCTTGTAAGCCGCGCCTGAATAGACTTTGACGCCACTGTTTTCCAGGACCTGGCGCAGCTGTTGCACGGTCTCGCCGTAGGAGTTGCGGGCGGTGACGTCCAGTTCCTTGATCGCCAGTTCGGTGTGGCCGGTGCCGCGCAGCTGGAAGCCGCAAGCGCTCAGCAGCACGGCAAGGCCCATAACCAGCAGATTGCGTTTGATCATTTTGATGCTCCCCTTGAAACCATGTGGGCCTTATCGAGGCCCTGGAGGTTTTGTTCGGCGCCAGGGTTATTCCCTTGGCGCCCGATCCGATTAGCTAGCGACGATATTGACCAGTTTGCCGGGCACCACGATCACTTTGCGGATCGTCAGGCCTTCGGTGAAGCGCAGCACGTTCTCATTAATACGGGCGGCGGCTTCGACGTCTTCACGGCTGGCGCTGGCCGGCATGTCGATCTGGCCACGCAGCTTGCCGTTGACCTGAATCACCAGTTGCAGCGTGTCCTGTACCAGGGCGCTGTCATCCTGTACCGGCCAGCCGGCATCGATGACGGCACCGCTGTGGCCCAACTGGTTCCACAGTTCGTGGCTGATGTGTGGCGTGATCGGCGCCAGCAGCAGGGTGACCGTTTCCAGGCCTTCCTGTACCAGTGCGCGGTCCTGTTCGGTAGCCTGCGGCGCTTTCTCCAGCACGTTCATCAGCGTCATCACCTGGGCGATGGCGGTGTTGAATTTGTGGTGCTGGCCCACGTCCTGGCTGGCGTGCTTGATGGCCAGGTGGGTGCTGCGGCGAATGACTTTTTGCTCATCGCTCAGGGTCGCCATGTCCAGCTTGCCCGGCAAGCCTTGGCTGACATGGGCGTGCGCCAGGCGCCAGACGCGCTTGAGGAAGCGATGCGAACCTTCGACGCCGGAGTCCGACCATTCCGCGCTCATGTCAGGCGGCGAGGCGAACATCATGAACAGGCGGCAGGTGTCCGCGCCGAACTGGTCGATCATCGACTGTGGGTCGACGCCGTTGTTCTTCGACTTGGCCATCTTCTCGGTGCCGCCGATTTCCACCGGCAGGCCGTCGGATTTCAGCTTGGCGCTGATCACCTTGGCCTTGCTGTCACGCTCCAGCTCGACATCTGCCGGGTTGAACCAGGTGTAGGCGCCATTGGCTTCGCGGCGGTAATAAGTCTCGGCAATCACCATGCCCTGGGTCAGCAGGTTCTTGAACGGCTCGTCGGAACTCACCAGGCCTTCGTCACGCATCAGCTTGTGGAAGAAGCGCGCGTACAGCAGGTGAAGGATGGCGTGTTCGATACCGCCGATGTACTGGTCTACCGGCAGCCAGTGGTCGGCCGCGGATTTTTCCACCAGGCCGCCTTCATAGTGCGGCGAGGCGTAGCGGGCGTAGTACCACGAAGACTCCACGAAGGTGTCCATGGTGTCGGTTTCGCGTTTGGCCGGGGCACCGCAGTTCGGGCAGGTGCACTCGTAGAATTCGGGCATGCGCGCCAATGGCGAGCCAGCACCGTCCGGCACCACGTCTTCGGGCAATACGACCGGCAGTTGGTCTTCCGGTACCGGCACGTCACCGCAGGTTTCGCAGTGGATGATCGGGATCGGGCAGCCCCAGTAGCGCTGGCGGCTGATGCCCCAGTCACGCAGGCGGAACTGGGTGCGCGAGGCACCGAGGTTTTTCTTGATCAGCGCCACTTCGATGGCGTCGAAGGCGCCTTCGAAATCCAGGCCGTCGAACTCGCCGGAATTGATCAGTGTGCCGTGTTCGTTGTACGCGTCCTGCCACGGAGCCGGGTTGGTGTCGCCCGAACTGGTGCGCACCACGGACTTGATCGGCAGGTTGTATTTGACGGCGAATTCGAAATCGCGCTCGTCGTGGGCCGGCACAGCCATTACTGCGCCATCACCGTAGTGCATCAGCACGTAGTTGGCGACCCACACCGGCAGCTTCTCGCCGGTCAATGGGTGCTCGACGAACAACGAGGTCGGCAGGCCTTTTTTCTCCTGGGTGGCGACGTCGGCTTCGGCGACGCTGCCGCCCTTGCATTCGGCGATGAACACCTGCAGCTCGGGGTTGTTCTGTGCAGCCTGGGTGGCCAGCGGGTGTTCGGCGGCCACGGCGACGTAGGTCGCGCCCATCAGGGTGTCCGGACGGGTGGTGAAGACTTTCAGTACACCTTCTGCGCCGATGGAGTCGACGTTGTAGGGGAACTGCACTTCCATGCCACGGGACTTGCCGATCCAGTTGCGTTGCATGGTCTTGACCTGCTCGGGCCAGCCCGGCAAATCGTCGAGGCTCGACAGGAGTTCATCCGCATAGGCGGTGATCTTGAAGTAGTACATCGGGATTTCGCGCTTTTCGATCAGCGCGCCGGAACGCCAGCCGCGGCCGTCGATCACTTGTTCGTTGGCCAGTACGGTCTGGTCCACCGGGTCCCAGTTCACGGTGCCGCTCTTCTTGTAGATCACGCCTTTTTCGAACAGGCGAGTGAACAGCCATTGTTCCCAGCGGTAGTAATCAGGCTTGCAGGTGGTCACCTCGCGGGACCAGTCCACCGCCAGGCCCAGGCTGCGCAGCTGGGTCTTCATGTAGGCGATGTTTTCGTAGGTCCACTTGGCGGGCGCTACGTTGTTCTTCATCGCGGCGTTTTCCGCCGGCATGCCGAAGGCGTCCCAACCCATGGGTTGCAGGACGTTCTTGCCCAGCATGCGCTGGTAGCGGGAGATGACGTCGCCGATGGTGTAGTTGCGCACATGCCCCATGTGTAGCTTGCCGCTGGGGTAAGGGAACATCGATAGGCAATAGAAAGTCTCCTTGCCTGGCTGTTCACTGACTTCAAAGGACTTTTGCTCATCCCAGAACGACTGGGCGGCATTTTCTATTTCACGGGGCTGATATTGTTCGTGCATGGCTACTTTTGAACTGAATAGGGGTGGCCTAATCCTCTTCGGTGCAACGTTCAGGTTGATCGACACCAAAAAGCGGCGCGTCCGTGCCCAAACCCTGCGGGAAGTGGAGTTACAGGAAGCGCCGTAGCATACATGACCCCACTCTATCGAGGGAAACCCTGATTGCGCCGCCGAGGCCGTTGGTCGCGGCGCCAGGCAGGCAGGGCAAGCAGGACTACGCTGTTTAGTGGGGAGTGAGTCTTATCTTCAATGAGGTGAGGGATGGTTGATTCGCAGCGAACTTTAACGAAACCGCAGGTGTACGAAGGACTGATCGACCGTTTGGGTCGAGCACTGGATGCAGCAAAAACCGCAGGCCGATTGTGTGATGAACGGCCTCTGGAGTTGGAACTGCGTGGCTTGAGCCAGGCAGAGCTGGACGTGATCAGGGTGTATCTGGAGTTGAATGAGCATCGCGCGTCCCATGGCATGGCCTCCCCGCCAGCCCAGGAGTTTTCGCGATCGGCCAAGGTGGTATGGCTCAAGGATTTTTCGGCCGGTCGCAGCCCGGAAAAACTCCGGTCCGTGCGTTTCAAGTGAAGTACCGCGTTAGTGATCTGTAGCCTTCTCAGCGTCTGTTCCTGTAAAGATTGTCGCTTAACCCCGTTACACCTTAGGCTTCGGGCATCTTTGGAGATGCCCGATGCCTATTCGCTATTTCATTAAACAATTGTTGTTGCCGCCCGGCATCCTGTTGCTGTTGCTGGCCCTTGCCTGGTGGTTTCGTCGCAGCCGACCGCGGCTGGCGGCCGTGTGCTTTGCCCTGGGGTTTGGCGGGATGTTGCTGATGAGCCTGCCGGTGGCGGTTCAATGGGGCGCAAAGGCCCTGGAGACCGAGCCGCCTCTGGCCCGTGATGAATGGGCGACCCTGGCGCAGCGGGCTGATGCCATCGTGGTGTTGGGCTCGGGGCGTGAGCGCGGGGATCCGGCGTGGGGCTCCGATCAGCCGACGGGTATCGGTCTTGAGCGCCAGCGCTATGCAGCCCGCCTGGCCAAGGCTTCGGGCTTGCCGGTGCTGACCACCGGCGGCTTGCACTACGGCACACCGCCCAGCGAGGCGGAGTTGATGGCGGTATCGATGCAGGATGACTTTGGCGTGAGCGTGCGCTGGAAGGAAGAGCGCAGCCGTACCACGTGGGAAAACGCGCAGATGAGTGCCGAGATTCTGCTGCCGCAGGGGATCAAGCGTGTGGTGGTCGTGACTCAGGCCTGGCATATGCCGCGCTCGCGCTGGAGCTTCGAAAAGGCCGGGTTCACGGTTGTTCCGGCGCCAGTGGGGTTTCTTGGTTTGGACAATGCCCGGCCATTGGGGGGCTGGATGCCGGAGTTCAAGTCGGTATGGCAGAGCGGGCAGTTGCTGAATGAAGCGGTGGGGCAGGTGGGTTACCGGATGTTTTACAGGTAATACCGCCGGGCAAATGTGGCAGCGGGCTTGCTCGCGAATGCAGTGTGTCAGTCACTGGTGCTTTAACTGACAGATCGCATTCGCGAGCAAGCCCGCTCCCACATTGTTGTCCGAGTATTTCTGTTAAACCGTTTTGGACATCCGGCCCGCTAACAGCGCCCAGCCAAACAGGCCAAGGCACAGGATGATCAACGGCCAGGAACGCCATTCCAGGTAAGGCGTGAGGTTGTGCATCGGCACGACCTCGCCGTAGAGAATCCCGCGTTCAAACTGCGGGATCTGCACGGTGATCTGCCCGTACGGGTTGATCAGGCCAGTGACGCCGTTGTTGGTGGCGCGAATCATCCAGCGACCGGCTTCCAGGGCGCGCATCTGGGCCATCTGCAAATGTTGCAGCGGGCCGATGGAGCGGCCGAACCAGGTGTCGTTGCTGATGGTCAGCAACAAATCGCTGCGGGCCGACAGGCCGGCGGCGAACTCCGGGTACACCACTTCATAGCAAATGAACGGCGCAATCTGATAGCCCTTGGCTTGCAGCAAAGCCTGGTCGGACGGCCCGCGGGCGAAGTCCGACATCGGCAGGTCAAAGAACGCGATCAAGCCGCGCAACATGTCCTGCAGCGGCACGTACTCGCCAAACGGCACCAGCTTCTGCTTCAGGTAGGTGCCGTCGCCTTCGCCCACCACCGTGATGCCGTTGAAGAAGCGCTTGTGGTGATGCACTTCCTGGCGGATCGGTACACCGGTGATCAGCGCAGTGTGCCGGTCAGCGGCGAACTTGCCCATCATGCCCAGGTAACCCTCCACGGATTCCTTGAGCACCGGCACGGCGGTTTCCGGCCATACCAGCAGGTCGACAGGCTTGGAGCTGAAGCTCATGTCGCGGTACAGCGCGAGCTGCGCATTGAGCTGCTCCGGGTCCCACTTCATGCTTTGTTCGACGTTGCCCTGGACGGCTGCCACGGTCAGCGGCGCGCCGGCGGGGGTGGTCCATGCATGATGCTTGAGTGCCAGGCCGATGGCCCATGGCGCCACCAACAACAGCAAGCCGGCACCGATGAACAGGTTGCGCTTAGCCGCCAGCAGACGCGGCAGGTTGCAGATCAGTGCGGCGGTCAGCGCCAGGGCAAAGGATATCAGCCACATCCCGCCCAGCGGCGCGAGGCCGGTGAGAGGACCGTCGAGCTGGCTGTAACCGGAATAGAGCCAGGGAAAACCGGTGAGGAACCAGCCGCGAAACGCTTCCTGGCCAACCCACAAGGCCGCGAAGGCCAGTGCATCGGCCAGTGGCGCTTCGTTGCGGCGCAGCCAGCGCGCCCACAGCCAGGCGGGCAGGGCAAAGAACCAGGCAATGGCCGCCGTAAACGCCAGCATCAGCATGCCCGCCAGCAGCACCGAAGCGCCGCCGAAGTGGTGAATGCTGTAGTAGATCCAGCTGGTACCGGCGCCAAACAGGCCGAAACCGAAACACCAGCCGCGCCACAAGGCCTGGCGCGGTGTCAGTTCACGCAATCCCGCATAAAAGAACCCGGCCGCCACCAGCGCAAACGGCCAGAGGTCGAACGGCGCCAGCGCCAGGGTGGTGATGGCGCCGGCCACCACGGCCAGCAAGTTACCGGGCCAGCCGGGTGCAATCATACGGCGCATGTCAGTCCTTAGCGGGCAATAGGTGTCAAACGGATCAAGTGAATACGGCGGCTGTCGGCATTCAGGATGCGGAAGCGATAGGCACCGATTTCCGTGGTCTCGTTACGCTTGGGCAGGTGCCCGAACGCACTCATCACCAGGCCGCCAACCGTGTCGAATTCATCGTCGGAGAATTCGCTGTCGAAGAACTCGTTGAAGTTCTCGATCGGCGTCAGGGCCTTGACCAGGAAATCACCGCTGGGCAGCGGCTTGATGTAGCTGTCTTCTTCGACGTCGTGCTCGTCTTCGATGTCGCCGACGATCTGTTCCAGCACGTCTTCGATGGTCACCAAACCCGCTACACCGCCGTACTCGTCAATCACGATGGCCATGTGATTGTGGTTCGCACGAAATTCGCGCAGCAGCACATTCAGACGCTTGGATTCAGGGACGAAGGTGGCAGGACGCAGCAGGTCCTTGATGTTGAAGCTGTCGCCGTTCTCCTTGAGGATCAGCGGCAGCAGGTCCTTGGCCAGCAGGACGCCCATGACGTCGTCATGGCTTTCGCCGATCACCGGGTAGCGCGAGTGCGCCGAGTCGATCACGGCCGGGAGGAATTCCCGAGGGGTCTGGGTCGCCTTGATGCTGACCATCTGCGAGCGCGGAACCATGATGTCCCGTACTTGCAGGTCAGCTACCTGGATGGCGCCTTCGACGATGGCCAGCGCTTCACTGTCCAGCAACTTGTTCTGATGCGCCTCGCGCAGCAGCTCCAGCAGCTCCTGGCGGTTTTTCGGCTCGTGGGCAAAGGCCTGGGTGAGTTTCCCCAGCCATGACTTTTGCCCGTTGCTCGATCGGTCTTCGCTCATAGCGATTACTCTAAATCCTTTATTGTTTCAGTTAGGTGTAGTTGCAATTTCGTCGTCTGCATACGGGTCACGATGACCCAGTTCTGCAAGCAACGTTCGTTCCAGTGCTTCCATTTCTTCGGCTTCGTCATCGTCTATATGGTCGTAACCCAAGAGATGCAAGCAGCCGTGGATGACTAGATGGGCCCAATGGGCCTCAAGTTCCTTGCCCTGTTCCTTTGCTTCACGCTCGACCACTTCGACGCAGATCACCAGGTCGCCCAGCAACGGGATATCCAGCAGCTCATCGGGTACGTCGGCGGGAAACGACAGCACGTTGGTCGCGTAGTCTTTTTGTCGCCAGGTGTGATTCAGTTCACGGCCTTCGGGCTCGTCCACCAGGCGAATGGTCAGCTCCGAGTCGGCGGTGCGCTGGCGCAGGGCCAGGGTGCACCACTGGCGGAACTGTTCTTCGCTGGGGGCGGGCGCTTCGGTGGCCAGCTGCAGGTCAAGCTCAAGCATCGCGGCGAGTGTCCTTGGCCGGTTGGTCGTCGCGGTGTTCGAAGCGCTCGTAGGCTTCGACAATGCGCTGCACCAACGGGTGACGTACCACGTCTTTGGGCATGAAGTGCGTGAAGCTGATCCCCGGCACGTCCTTGAGTACGTCGATCACCTGGGCCAGGCCCGACTTGGTGCCTTTGGGCAGGTCGACCTGGGTGACGTCGCCGGTGATCACGGCGGTGGAGCCGAAACCGATCCGGGTCAGGAACATCTTCATCTGCTCGACGGTGGTGTTCTGGCTTTCGTCGAGAATGATGAAGCTGTTGTTCAGCGTACGGCCACGCATGTAGGCCAGCGGGGCGATCTCGATCACCTGGCGCTCGATCAGCTTGGCCACGTATTCGAAGCCGAGCATCTCGTAGAGCGCGTCGTAGAGCGGGCGCAGGTACGGGTCGATCTTCTGGGCCAGGTCGCCGGGCAAAAAGCCCAGCTTCTCGCCGGCTTCCACCGCCGGACGCACCAGCAGGATGCGTCGCACCTGCTCGCGCTCCAGGGCGTCGACCGCGCAGGCCACGGCCAGGTAGGTCTTGCCGGTACCGGCAGGGCCGATGCCGAAGTTGATGTCGTTGCCCAGGATCTCTTTGACGTAGCGCTGCTGGTTCAAGCCGCGAGGGCGAATCATGCCTTTCTTGGTGCGCAACGCGACGCTGGCTTCGGCTACCGGGTTATTGGCCAGGTCCTCCACGGCGGATTCCTGCAGGTACAGGTGCACCGTTTCCGGCGACAGCTCGCTACCTTTGGTTTCCCGGTAGAGGCGGCGCAGAAGGTTTTCTGCCGAGGTGGTGTGCTGGGGTTCACCAATCAGCTCGAATTGATTGCCGCGGTTGCGGATCTCGATGCTCAGGCGTTGTTCGATCAGGCGCAGGTGCTCGTCGAACTGTCCGCACAGATTGGCGAAACGGCGAGCCTCAAAGGGCTCGAGGAGAAAACGATGTGGTTCTATGGGTGCGTTCAAGGTCGTTTTTAGCCGCCCTGGGGCAATTAAGATGAAATCAAGGATAACGCCAGCAGGCGGTGTGCGAAAGCACTTATATATCCCGAAGCTGGCGCCGTTCTAATGTGGGAGCGGGCTTGCTCGCGAATGCGGTGGTTCAGTCAGCCTATTCGTTGCCTGACACACTGCCTTCGCGAGCAAGCCCGCTCCCACATGGGTTCCCGGTGGCCGAATTATTGTTACACCAGCGAGCCGCGCAGCGAGTGCGGTTGTGCCGCGTCGATGTGCACGTCGGCGAACTGCCCGATCAGCGTCGGATTATCACAGCGGAAGTTGACGATCCGGTTGTTCTCGGTCCGGCCCTGCAATTCGCCAGGGTCTTTTTTCGAGTAGTCGGTCACCAGGATGCGCTGGGTCGAGCCCACCATCTGTCGGCTGATCTCGAAACCCTGCTGGTTGAGGCGGTGTTGCAGGGCGTTCAAACGCTCCTTCTTCAACGCTTCCGGGGTTTCGTCGAGCAGGTCTGCCGCCGGGGTGCCCGGGCGCTGGCTGTAGACGAAGGAGTAGGAGAAGTCGAAGCCTACGTCTTCAATCAACTTCATGGTCTGCTGGAAGTCTTTCTCGGTTTCCCCTGGGAAGCCGACGATAAAGTCCGAGCTGATGCAGATCCCCGGCACCGCCGCACGCAATTTGCGCAATTTGGATTTGTATTCCAGGGCGGTGTGGTTGCGCTTCATCGCCGAGAGAATGCGGTCCGAGCCCGATTGCACCGGCAAGTGCAGGTGCTTGACCAGCTCCGGCACTTCGGCGTGGGCCTGGATCAGGCTGTCGGAGAACTCCAGCGGGTGCGAAGTGGTATAGCGAATCCGCTCGATCCCGTCGACGGCGGCCACTACGCGGATCAACTCCGCGAGGTCCGCCAGGCGCCCGTCGTGGGTCTGGCCACGGTAGCCGTTGACGTTCTGTCCCAGCAGGGTCACTTCACGCACGCCGTTCTCGGCCAGGTGAATGATCTCTGCCAGCACGTCGTCGAACGGGCGGCTGACTTCTTCGCCGCGGGTGTAGGGCACCACGCAGAAGGTGCAGTACTTGCTGCAGCCTTCCATTACCGACACATAAGCGCTTGGGCCGTCGATGCGCGGCTCGGGCAAATGGTCGAATTTTTCGATTTCCGGGAACGAGACGTCGACTTGCGGCAGCTTGGTGATGCGCGCGGCGTCGATCATTTCCGGCAGGCGGTGCAGGGTCTGCGGGCCGAATACCACGTCGACGTACGGTGCTCGGTCGCGAATGGCGGCGCCTTCCTGGCTGGCCACGCAACCGCCGACGGCGATCACCATGTCCGGGTTGGCCAGTTTCAGTTCACGCCAGCGGCCCAGCTGCGAGTAGACCCGGTCCTGGGCCCGCTCGCGGATCGAGCACGTATTGAGCAGGATCACATCGGCGTCTTCAGCGCGAGCGGTGACTTCCAGGGCCTGATGTTCACCCAGCAGATCGACCATGCGCGAGCTGTCGTACTCGTTCATCTGGCAACCGTGGGTTTCGATGTAAAGCTTCTTGGCCATGGGGATCGTCAACTGGTGGTAAAGAACCGCGCATTATAGGGGGCATGCCGATAGGTTCCTAGCACTGTGCATCGGACGCCATGCTATAGTTCGCGCCCTCTTTTAAATCCCCCGATGTGTTACCCGCCCACCATGACCAAACGTGAAGCTCCAATCTACAAGGTGATTTTCCTTAACCAGGGCCAGGTGTTCGAAATGTACGCCAAGCAGATCTATCAAAGTGATCTGTGGGGCTTCCTGGAAGTGGAAGAGTTCGTCTTTGGCGAGCGCACGCAGCTGGTCGTCGACCCGGGCGAGGAAAAACTCAAGGCTCAGTTCGAAGGCGTGGTGCGCAGTTTTGTGCCGATGCATTCGATCGTGCGCATCGACGAAGTCGAGCGCCTGGGCACGCCGAAAATCAGCGAGGCCCGGGGCATGAGCAATGTCATGCCGTTTCCGATGCCGATGCCTGAGAAGTAAGGCTTTAGACCGCGCCGACCCCTTCGCGAGCAAGCCCGCTCCCACATTCGACCGAGTTCCACCTTTGGAATACAGTCGAATGTGGGAGCGGGCTTGCTCGCGAAGGCGGTAGTAAAGGCGCTACAAAACTCAGGGCAGCGGCGAAAACGGCGAGCTGCCATCTGCGCTCTGCAGTTCCTGCAGGTAGTTGCGGAAAATCTGTCCCAGCACTTGGGTAGCCACTTCCAGTTCGTCGCGCTGCATGTGTTCGGCCACTTCGTCGGCCGTGTCCAGTGCATCTTCGGCGCCGTTCACCGCCGCCATTTTCAGCACGATGTACGCCTGGACGTTATTGGCCGGTACGCCTTCGCCGTGGAAAAACATGGTGCCCAGCTGGAATTGCGCCTGGGCGTGGCCCTGCAACGAGGCTTTCTCGAAGTAGCTCAAGGCTTTGTTGAGGTCACGTGCGGGTTTTTTACTGTCGTAGAAGTACTCGCCCAACTCGTATTGCGCCTGCGCATCCCCGCCATCGGCCTGTTTCTGGCACGCGCTCAGGGCTTCGGCCTGGCTTTCCGGCTGGGTATTGAGGGTGCAACGACCCATCGCTGGGATTAACAACGAGTTGCCGCCTGCCTGGGCATACGCCAGCAGCGGCTGAAGGAGCAACAGGCAGCCCAGAACCAGGGTGCGGCCGGTGCGTTTCATGGGAATCGACTTACCTCTGACGGGGCGCGGGACCCACGGGGGGATCCAATAAGCGCGCATTATGAAATAAGCAGGCACCTGCTTACAAAGTCTTTACTCGTTTTTCTGCTGCGTGGGCAAGTTATCTGCCGGATTGCAGGTGAATTCTCGAAAAAAGACGGAAATGCCTGTAAGCAAAGTAGCAAATCTGACGCCGCCAGGGGCGGCGCCTGATTTTTGATCCGCTTATTTCAAGGCGGCGAAGGCGCGTTCGGCAGCATCGAGGGTCAGTTTCAGCTCGGCATCGCCATGGGCGATCGAGGTGAAGCCGGCCTCAAAGGCGCTCGGTGCCAGGTACACGCCCCCTTCCAGCATCAGGTGGAAGAAGCGCTTGAACAGGTCGGCATCGCTGCCCATCACATCGTCGAAGGTGACGATGTCGTCGGCGCCGCTGAAGTACAGGCCGAACATGCCGCCCGCCTGGGTGGTCACGAACGGAATGCCGGCGGCATCGGCGCGCTGTTGCAGGCCGTCCAGCAGGCGAGTGGTGTAGTCGGTCAGCTCGGCGTGGAAGCCCGGGCGGCTGATCAGGCGCAGGGTGGTCAGGCCGGCGGCCATGGCCAGCGGGTTACCCGACAGGGTGCCTGCCTGGTACACCGGGCCCAGCGGCGCGATGTGTTGCATGATTTCGCGCTTGCCGCCGAAGCAGCCCACCGGCATGCCGCCGCCGATGATCTTGCCGAAGGTGCTCAGGTCCGGCGTGACGCCGTAGTAAGCCTGGGCGCCGCCGAGGGCAACGCGGAAGCCGGTCATCACTTCATCAAAAATCAGCACCACGCCGTGCTTGTCGCACTGTTCCCGCAGGCCTTCCAGGAAGCCCGGCGCCGGCGGCACGCAGTTCATGTTGCCGGCCACCGGCTCGACGATGATGCACGCCACTTCCTGGCCGACTTCGCTGAGCATCTGCTCGACGGCAGCGATGTCGTTGAACGGCAGGGTCAGGGTGTGTTTGGCGAACGCGGCCGGCACCCCGGCGGAGCTCGGTACGCCCTGAGTCAGCGCACCGGAACCGGCCTTGACCAGCAGGCTGTCGGAGTGGCCGTGGTAGCAGCCTTCGAACTTGATGATGCTGTCGCGGCCGGTAAACCCACGGGCCAGGCGAATCGCGCTCATGGTGGCTTCGGTGCCGGAGCTGACCATCCGCACCATCTCCATGGAGGGCACGATGGAGCACACCAGGTCAGCCATCTCGGTTTCCATGGCGGTCGGTGCGCCATAGGACAGGCCGTGTTGCAGCTGCTGGCGCACCGCGTCCAGTACTTCCGGATGGCTGTGGCCGAGGATCATCGGGCCCCACGAACCCACGTAGTCGACGTAGCGCTTGTCATCTTCGTCGGTGACGTAGGCGCCTTCGGCATGCTTGAAGAACAGTGGGGTTCCGCCAACGCTCTTGAACGCTCGCACGGGAGAGTTCACACCGCCGGGGATGTGTTTCTGGGCATTGGCAAACAGGGTTTCGGAACGGGACATGGTCGTGTTCTCTGAATTCAAGATTTTAGAAGATCGTTGAAAGCGCGGGCGCGGCGCGTGACTTCCTGGGTGCTGTCGGCACCAAACAGGCCGTGGACCACTGCCAGCAAGTCGGCACCGTGGGCCACCAGCGGCTCGGCGTTTTCCAGGGTGATGCCGCCGATCACGCAGATCGGCAGGTGCAACCGCGTGCGGGCCTGGGCCAGCAGTTCAACGGTGGCTGCCGGCGCGCCGGGCTTGGTGTTGGAATTGAAGAAGCGGCCGAAGGCGACATAACTGGCACCTTCGCGGGCAGCCTGCTCGGCCAGTTCGATCTGGCTGTGGCAGGTGGAGCCGATGATCGCCTTGGAACCGAGCAGCGCACGGGCCGGGGTCAGCGGGCCGTCGGTCTGGCCCAGGTGCACGCCGACGCCGAGGCGTGCGGCCAGTTCGGCGTCATCGTTGATGATCAGTTGGGTCTTGTAGCGCGAGCACAGCTCCCGCAGTTTTTCGGCTTCCCGCAGGCGGCGCGCTTCGTCGCTGCTTTTATCGCGGTATTGCAGCAGGGTCACGCCACCGTCCAACGCCGCTTCGACGTAGGCCAGGAACTTGCCGGCCAACAGTTGGCTGTCGGTAATGGCATAAAGGCCACGTAGTTTCATCGGGCAGGCCTCTTGGTGTTACGAGCAGAAATCCAACGGCAGACGACGAGGCACGAATTGCCCCTGGCCGAGTTGTTCAGCGTCACGCAGGGTGCGCCAAGTGTAGTTGAGGGCCGATTGCACCGCGCTGACCAACCCTTCGCCTTGTGCCAACCGACCGGCCAGCGCGCTGGCCAGGGTGCAGCCCGAACCGTGGTAGCTGCCGGGCAGGCGCTGGCAGGTAAAGGTCTGGTGCGTGCCGTCGCGGCTGTAGAGGCGGTTGTGCACTTCGTGCTCGTCGCCATGGCCGCCGGTGATCAGCAGGTGCTTGATGAACGGCAGCAGTTTCGCTGCGCATTCGTCCGCCGTGCCCTCGGGCAATTCGGCGAGGATGCGTGCTTCAGGCAGGTTGGGGGTGGCGATCATCGACAGCGGCAACAGCCGCTCGCGCATGGCGTAGCCGACCTCGTCCTTGCCCAGGCTGCCGCCGCCGCCGGCGCGCAGCACCGGGTCGCAGACCACCGGCAAATGCGGGTGCGCCTTGAGCAGTTCGACCACGGTGTCGACCATCTCCAGGGAACCGAGCATGCCCAGTTTCACCGCGGCCACTTCGGAGTCACCGAGCACGGCGTTGGCCTGGGCCAGCACCCACTCGCGATCCAGCACGCGGAAATCGCTGACGTTGACGGTGTTCTGCACAGTCAGCGCGGTGACGGCCGGGGCCGCATGACAGCCCTGGGCGAGCAGGGCTTCGATATCTGCCTGCAAGCCGGCGCCACCACTGGGATCATGGCCGGAGAGACAGAGGACAACGGGGCGAGAGCTGTAGATATTCATGGTGCGCGAGCTTACCACCAAACGCTTTTTGGGTGGCTGTCGGGCGATGGTTGAATTTTTAGCGGAGGGGAAGGTGGAAGTGGCTGTTTGCTATCATCGTGAAATACAGGTCAAATGCCCTGTAATGCCCGCTCTAGAGCCTTTCAAAAAATTATTTCAATGGTGTCTTTTGGCCTGTAATGGCTATGCTAGAGTGGATTCAAACCAATAACTGTATCGCCGGTTTACGTCTGCTCAAAAGGAATGGAGGCTTTTGACATAACCGGACAGGTCACGCTGGGGCTCTATGCGCTATTTGCTGATGTTACTGTTGACCGGGCTGCCGATGCTGGCCGGCGCAGTCGAGTTCAACGAGACCACCACGCGGTTGCCCCTGGGCCAAGTGATGCAAGTCCTTGAGGACCCCAGTGGCGCCCTGACCATTGGCGATATCAGCTCGCCGGTCCTCGCCAGTCGTTTCAAGACCCACGACAAAGCCACATTGAATGCCGGCTATTCGCGCTCGGTGTTCTGGCTCAAGGTCGATTTGCATTACCGTGCACAGCGCCCGGATGCCCCGCGCCGCTGGCTGCTGGAACTGGCTTACCCGCCGTTGAACCAACTGGAGCTGTACGAGCCTGACAGTGTCGGCAACTATCGACTGGTGTCGCGCACCGGCAGCATCCTGCCGTTTTCCAGCCGCGAAATCCGCCAGAGCAACTACCTGTTCAAGCTCGACTTCGTCCCTGGCCAGCAGGAAACCCTGTACCTGCGCCTGCAAAGCCAGGGCTCGATCCAGGCACCGCTGACCCTCTGGTCCACCACCGCGTACCTCGAAGAACAGCCATTGCGCCTGTACGTGCTGGGTGTGATCTACGGCGTGTTGCTCGGCATGCTGATCTACAACCTGTTCATCTACCTGAGCGTGCGCGACACCAGCTACCTCTATTACATCCTCTATATCGCCTCGTTCGGCCTGTATCAGCTGTCGGTGAACGGTGTGGCCGTGCAGTATTTCTGGCCGAATAACCCGTGGTGGGCGAACGCGGCGGTGCCCTTCCTGATCGGTTCGGCGGCGCTGTTCGGCAGCCTCTTTGCCCGCAGTTTCCTGCACACCGCGCTTTACAGTCGCTGGATCAACCGGCTGTTGCTGGCCCTGGCGGTCAGCGGCGGGGTGGTGATGGTGCTGGCATTGTTCACCAGTTATGCGCTGGCGCTACGCCTGGCCACCGCCCTGGCGCTGGTCTTTACCGTGACCATCTTCGTCGCGGCCATCAAGGCCTGGTATTGCGGCCAGCGCATGGCGCGCTACTTCATCATCGCCTGGACCGCGTTCCTGCTGGGCGGTGTAGTCAATACGATGATGGTGCTGGGCTACCTGCCCAATGTGTTCCTCACGATGTACGCCAGCCAGATCGGCTCGGCACTGGAAGTGGCCTTGCTGTCCCTGGCGCTGGCCGACCGGATCAATTCGATGCGCGAGCAACAGGCGCAAATCCTGTTCGACGCCAGCCAGAAACTCGAAGTGCTCAACACGCAACTGGCCCACAGCAACCAGCTCAAGGATGAATTCCTCGCCACCTTGACCCACGAGCTGCGCACGCCGATGAACGGTGTGATCGGCTCCCTGGAATTGATGCAGACCGAGCCGCTGCCAGGCGACCTCGCGCAGTACCATCAAACCGCCTCCGGTGCGGCCCGCGAGATGATGCGCATGGTCAACGGCATCCTCACCCTCACCGAATTGCAGGCCGGGCGCCTCAGCCCGCAACCCCAAGTGTTCAGCCTGCGTGGGCTGCTCGACACCTTGCGCCAGCAGTTCGCGGCCAGCGCCCAGAACAAAGGGTTGGCGTTCTCCATTGATCTGGCAGAAGACCTGCCGGACCGCATCAACGGTGATCCCGGCAAGCTGGCGCAGTGCCTGGATTGCCTGTTGGACAATGCCTTCAAGTTCACCCACGAGGGCTCGGTGCGTGTGCGGGTGGTCGGTGTGCCCCAGGCGGACGGAACGCTGCGCCTGACCTTCATTGTCACTGACACCGGCATCGGCTTCGCCTACCTCGATGAGGCGACCCTGTATCAGCGCTTCTTCCAGCTCGATGGCTCGACCACTCGTCAATACGGCGGCATGGGCATCGGCCTGGCGATCTGCCGGCAATTGATCGAGTTGCTCGGTGGGCGCCTCACCCACAATTCCGAGCCGCGGCGCGGCAGTCGCTTCCAGCTGGAACTTGCAGTCAGCCCCGTCCAGCCAGAACCGGCTGCCGTGCGGCGAGTACCGCAGGCGCAACGCACGCCGCAGGAGTGCACGGTGCTGCTGGTGGACGACAACAGCGTGGCGCAACTGGTGGTGCGCGGCATGTTGCTCAAGCTCGGTTATCGGGTGAAAACCGTCGACAATGGGCCGGCCGCCCTGGCGTTGCTGCAGAGCCAAACCTTCGACGCAGTGTTGCTGGATGTGCCCGAGGGCGGCTTTTCGCTGTGCTGCCAGATCCGTGCGTTGCCCGGCTGTGGTGAGCTGCCGGTGATCGCCTTGAGCACCTCGTTACAAGCCCCGGAACGCGAGCGCTGCCACGGCGTGGGTATCACCGACCGAGTGGCCAAGCCGGTACGTTTCGAGGCCCTGCAACGGGTGCTGCAACTGCGGTTGTTGCATATGGTTGAGGGTGAAAGCGCCGCCAATTAGGCGTTTATGCCACTTTTTTAACCCGGGTGACGGTGCTTAACTGAAATTCAGGCCTCAATGAACGTGGCCTTTTTTCAGGAGGCCTGTCATGAACCTGCACCAGTTCGCCGAAACCCACGACGTCACCAACCAGCCACCGTCCCTGGACGGCACCAACCTGTACCGTATCGACTTGCCGCTGCAAGACTGGTCCCGGCGCTTCGGCGCCGGCTGGGCCGAGCAGCGCATCGACACCTATGGTGCGCTGGCGGGCGGGCCGCTGATGGAAGCCGGGTTCCTGGCCAACCAGAACAAACCGGTGTTCAACAGCCATGACCGGTTTGGCCATCGCATCGACCTGGTGGAGTTTCATCCGGCCTACCACGAGCTGATGCGCACCGCCGTCGAACACGGCCTGCCGTCGTTGCCGTGGGCCCATCCGCAATCCGGCGCCCATGTGGCCCGCGCGGCGATGACCTACCTGCACAGCCAGGCCGAAGCCGGCACCGGCTGCCCGCTGACCATGACGTTCGCCTGCGTCCCGGCCCTGCGCCTGCAGCCAGACCTGGCTGAAACCTGGCTGCCGAAAATCCTCGCCACCGAATACGACCCGCGCAACGTCGGCATCGCCCACAAGGCCGGCGCCACCATCGGCATGGCCATGACCGAGAAACAGGGTGGCACCGACGTGCGCGCCAACACCACCCGCGCTTACCCGGTGGGCGCTGGCGGTCCGGGCCAGGCGTATGAGCTGGTGGGGCACAAGTGGTTCTGCTCCGCGCCGATGTGCGATGGCTTCCTCACCCTGGCCCAGACCGACAAGGGCCTGACCTGTTTCCTGCTGCCCCGGCACCGCCCGGATGACACCCGCAACGAGTTCTACATCCAGCGCCTGAAAAACAAGCTCGGCAACTGCTCCAACGCTTCCAGCGAAGTGGAGTTTCGTGGCGCGCTGGCCTGGATGATCGGCGAAGAAGGGCGCGGCGTACCGACCATCATCGAGATGGTGGCGATGACCCGCTTCGATTGCATGGTCGGCTCCAGCGCCCTGATGCGCCAGGCGCTGACCCAGGCCAGCCATCATTGCGCTCACCGCCTGGTAGGTGGCCGGGTGCTCAGCGAGCAACCGTTGATGCAGAACGTACTGGCCGACCTGGCCCTGGAAAGCGAGGCGTCCCTGGCCTTGAGCATGCGCATGGGGCGCGCGCTGGACCATCTGGATAACGAACAGGAAGCCAAATTCGCCCGGCTGGTGACGGCGGTGGGCAAGTACTGGATCTGCAAGCGCGCGCCCGCGATGATCAACGAAGCCGCCGAGTGCATGGGCGGTGCGGGGTATGTCGAGGACAGTATCCTGCCGCGCTTGTACCGTGAGGCGCCGGTCAACTCGACGTGGGAAGGTTCCGGCAATGTGCAGTGCCTGGATGTGCTGCGGGCCCTGTCCAAAGAACCGGGAGTATTGGAGGCGCTGTTTGTCGAGCTGGGGGATGGTCATGGTCACAAGCACCTGGCGCGGCATATCGAGCAGTTGAAGTCGGCGTTCATGGACACCCAGGACATCCAATACCGTGCCCGGCAATTGACCGAGGACATCGCGGTGGCGTTGCAGGCCAAGCTGCTGCTGGAGGCGGGCAATGCCAGTGTGAGTGATGGCTTTATCGCCAGCCGACTGGGTGAGTCGTCGGGCCGGGTCTATGGCACCTTGCCGCGCGGTGTGAATGTGGAAGCGATTGTCGCGCGCTCGACACCTCCTTTTTCCTGAACAAACACGGTCAAAATGTGGGAGCGGGCTTGCTCGCGAAGGCGGTGGATCAGCCAATACATGTGCTGACTGACCTACCGCTTTCGCGAGCAAGTCGAATCGTCGCACCGCCGCTCCCACATTATTGATCGCATTCCAATTCCGGTGTTCCAGTGCGCCAGGGATACAGGCAAGATGAAGGCCTGCAAGTCAGAACACAGGATGCTTACCGTGACCGAAGCTTTTGTTGTCGTTCAAACCGCCGAAGAAGCCGTGGATCGGCTGGCGGCTCTCCATGAGCGTGCTACCGGCGCGCTCAATCAAGCCCTCAAGCGCTACCTCAAAGACCGCGTCGAACCCGACGCTGAACAACGTGCGATGTTTCGCTACCCGGAACTGCGCCTGACCTACCTGGTGCAGGGCGAAGTCCCACAGACCACCCGGGCGTATGCCAAGGTTCAGTTGCCGGGGACCTACAGCGTCACCGTCACCCATCCGTCGGCCTTCCGCAAATACCTGCTGGAGCAACTGGTGCCGTTGATGCACGACTTCACCGTGACGGTGGAAGTGGGCGTCAGCCAGCAGAACATTCCCTACCCGTACGTGGTGGAGCAGGGTGACGAACTGGCCGGCTCCGGTGTGACTGCCGCCACGCTGGCGCGGGTATTCCCGAGTACCGACCTGTCTGCCGCCACCGATGGCATCGCCGACGGGCTGTACGACTGGGAAAACACCGACCCGCTGCCATTGGCATTGTTCGATGCCGCCCGCGTCGACTTCTCCCTGCGCCGCCTGGTGCACTACACCGGCAGCGACTGGCGCCATGTGCAGCCGTGGATTTTGCTGACCAACTACCACCGCTACGTTGACCAGTTCATCGTGCATGGCCTGGAACAGTTGCGCAGCGACCCGCGCTTTATCCGCATGGTGCTGCCGGGCAATGTGATCATCGACAAGAGCATGGACCACGGCGAAGCGTCTGCCATCGCCGCCGGCGTGGTCTGGCACCGCTACCAGATGCCGGCCTACCACTTGCAAGCCAGCGACGGCCATGGTGTGACCCTGGTGAACATCGGCGTCGGCCCGTCCAATGCCAAGAACATCACCGACCACCTCGCCGTATTGCGTCCGCATTGCTGGCTGATGATTGGTCACTGCGGCGGGCTGCGCCAATCCCAGACCATCGGTGACTACGTGCTGGCTCACGCCTACATGCGTCGCGACGGGATTCTCGACCGGGTAGTGCCGCCGAACATTCCGATCCCGGCCCTGGCCGAAGTGCAGATGGCCTTGCAGCAAGCCGCGGCCAACGTCACCGGCGAGAAAGGCGAAGAGCTGAAAAAGCGCCTGCGCACCGGCACCGTGCTGACCTACGACGACCGCAACTGGGAGCTGCGCTGGGCCCAGGAACGTCCGCTGATCAACCTGTCCCGCGCCGTGGCCGTGGACATGGAAAGCGGCACCATCGCCGCCCAGGGCTACCGCCTGCGGGTGCCGTACGGCACGTTGCTGTGTGTGTCGGATAAACCGCTGCACAGCGAGATCAAGCTGCCGGGATCGGCCAACGCGTTCTATGAGCGTGCGGTCAGCCAGCACTTGAAGATCGGCATCGAGGCGGTGGATCTGTTGCGCACCGAACTCAACTCGCTGCACTCGCGCAAACTGCGCAGCTTCGACGAGCCGCCGTTCCGCTAAACGGTTGGGATGGTTATTTAACGGTCAGGCCACTAGCATTGTCGGTCCTGACCGTTAGATGTTCCTTTGCCATGTCCCGTCCTGCCCGTCCTGTTTCCCGCCGCCCCGGTGTGAAAAGTCCGCAAACCTCGTCAGCCCCGCGTCGTGTCGCCAAGGCGCCACCGGCCGATCCCAAGTTGATCCTGTTCAATAAACCCTTCGATGTGCTGACCCAATTCAGCGATGAAGGCGGGCGGGCGACCCTCAAGGATTTCATCGACATCCCCGGCATTTACCCGGCCGGGCGCCTGGACCGTGACAGTGAAGGCCTGTTGCTGCTGACCAACGACGGCCAATTGCAGGCGCGCATCGCGGACCCCAAGCACAAGTTGGCGAAAACCTATTGGGTGCAGGTGGAAGGCGAACCGACCGAGGAACAGCTGCAACGCCTGCGCGACGGTGTGGAGCTCAACGACGGCATGACCCTGCCCGCCGAAGCCCGGCAACTGGACGAGCCACAACTGTGGCCACGTAACCCGCCGGTGCGGTTTCGCAAGAGCGTGCCGACCCATTGGCTGGAGCTGGTGATTCGTGAAGGGCGTAACCGCCAGGTGCGGCGCATGACGGCGGCGGTGGGGTTGCCGACGTTGCGTCTGGTGCGGGTGCGGATTGGTGACTGGTCAATCGACGGCCTGGACCAAGGCCAATGGAAAGAAGTGCCGGCGCGCTTATAAGGCGCCGGACTCGATCAGGCCGATCACCACGCTCTTGATGATGAACGCGGCAACGCCCAGGCCCAGCACGAAGAACAGGATCATCGAGCCAAAGCGCCCGGCCTTGGATTTCTTCGCCAGGTCCCAGACGATAAAGCCCATGAAAATGATCAGGATGCTGACCAGGCCGGTCATCATCCATTCTTCAAACACGGCGGGATCAATCGAGTTCATCGGGTCGTTTCCGGCTGGGGCAGGGCGCCGATTATACGCCAGGGCAATCGGCGCGACATTGACCTGCGTCGGTCTGCCGCAGACTTACCACCCTGCGGGAACACAGTCAAAATGTGGGAGCGGGCTTGCTCGCGAATGCGGTGGATCAGTCAGCACATTCGGTGCCTGGCACACCGCATTCGCGAGCAAGCCCGCTCCCACATTTGTTCCGCGCTGGTCTTAAGTGCGCAGGTGGGTCAGCGGCAGCTCGGTGCTGTTGAGCACCTGGTTCAGCACAAAGCTTGAACGCACGCTGGTGACGCCTTCGATGCGGGTCAGGTGGCCCAGCAGCAACTTCTGGTAGTGATCCATGTCTGGCACCACCACTTTCAGCTGATAGTCGGCGTCCATCCCGGTCACCAGGCTGCATTCCAGCACTTGCGGCAAGGTGCGGATGGCCGCTTCGAAGTTCTCGAAACGTTCGGGGGTGTGTCGGTCCATGCCGATCAGCACGTAGGCTGTCAGACTCAGGCCGAGCATCTTGCGGTCGAGCAAGGCGACCTGGCGGGCGATGTAGCCGTCGTCTTCAAGTTGCTTGACCCGGCGTGAGCACGGCGAAGGCGACAGGCCGATGCGCTCGGCCAACTCCTGGTTGGAGATCCTCGCGTCGCGCTGCAATTCCGCCAAAATACTCAGGTCGTATCGGTCAAGTTTGCTCATGGGGCTGGCCTTTGTCGTAACTATTGCGGTGAATTATCTATCCAGGGTTAAAAATTGCGCAAGCACTGTTTATTGACGCAATCTTCGCAATCATCTGCCCGAGGCCGAGGCGTAGAGTTATCAACAGAATCACTGCCCGGACATACAGTCCACTGCAGCCCGCCAATAAGGCCGGCTGCGGCCGCCAACCCCACAGGGTTGCCCCGGCCCCCGGGCTGCACACTGTCCACAAGACGGCGTGAGGTGAGCCGACGTCAAAAGCGTTGAGCCAGGACGAAGTTCTCAAGGGGCGACCGACGGGTCGCCCCTTTTTATTGCCTGCGAAAATAGTTCTCGTGACTGATAACCTCTCGCAGAACCGGGCCCCGGTTTTCCAGTCTTACGTGTAGGCCCTAATCCGCAGTGAGGAATAGCATGAAGCGCATCTGGCGTTTGGCAGGTGTTGGTTTGCTGATGATGAGCGTTGGTGCGCAAGTGATGGCCGACGACCCGCCACGCCAGGAAGGCGGTGGTCAGCATGAAAGAGGCCCGGAAGGGCATCCAGGCAATAATCAGCCTCGGCCGCAGAACAACCAACCGCGACCACAAAATAGTCAACCGCGCCCTGTAGCCCCTCGGCCCGAGAACAATCAGCCGCGTCCGCAGAATCAGCATTTCGAAAACAATCAGCCACGGCCGCAGAACCAGAACATTGAGCGCCCGAACGGAGGTGGCCAGTGGCAAGGTCGCCCGCAAGGCAATCAACAGCAACCTCCGCACCCGGCGCCGCAGCCGGCCAATAACCTGCCGATCCAGGGTCGCCCGGACACCGTGCGCCAGACCCAGGAACCGCGTCCCGGCAATTACCAGGACATCCCGCGTCGCAACGACGGCAACCAGCATTGGCAGGCCGGCAATGGCGGCCAGGGTGGCCCGGGCCGGCCCGGCTTCAACGGGGGTAACGGCGGTGGCAATAACCACCCCAACGATCACCGCTGGCCAGGCCGCCCCGACGGGCACGGCAATGGCTGGGGGCCCGGCCCGCAATACCGTCCGGGTTATATCGTCGATCGCTTCCCCGACCGCAATTACCGCGTGCCGTATCGCGGGCAGGACTACTTCTTCTCGGGTGGCTACTGGTATCGCCCACAAGGCCCGCGCTATGTCGTCGTGACGCCGCCTTACGGGATTCGCGTGCAATACCTGCCCGACTACGCGCGGGAAGTGTGGGTGGGCAGTGCGCTGTTCTTCCTCGCCGCCGGTGCCTATTACACCTACGAAGAAAGCAGCCAGCAGTACGTTGTGGTGCAGCCGCCACCCGCCGCGCCAGCGCCGCAGCCCGTGCCCCAGGGCAATGGTTATGACGTGGTGGCTTACCCAGCCAACGGCCAGTCACCGGCGCAGGTCCAGCAGGATGGTTACGACTGCTATCGCTGGGCGGTGCAGCAAAGTGGCTTTGACCCAAGGACCGTCACCTACGCCCCCGACCCGGCCGTGGTGCAAACCTACCGCCAGGCCCAGGGCAACTGCCTGAGCAGTCGCGGGTATCAGGTGCAGTACTAGGCCTTCTCGCCCTTGACCACTTCCTGCGGGTCGGCGTGCACCAGCACTTCGGCTCGCGGGTAGGCGTTGTGGATGGCATCGGCGGCCTGGTCGCTGATGCCGTGGGCCACGGACAAACTCAATTCCCCCGGTAACTCCAGGTGCAGCTGCACGAACCAGTGGCTGCCGGAAATCCGCGTGCGCAGGTCATGGGCACCCAATACACCGGGCACGCTGCACGCCAGTTCGAGCATGTGCTGGCTGACATCCGGCGGCAGTTCCTCGTCCATCAGCACCGAAAAACTTTCCCGGGCGATCTGGATGGCGCTCCACAAAATGTAGGCCGCGATGCCCAGGCCGAACCAGGCGTCCACCTGATGAAAACCAAACGCCGCCAGCACCAGCGCCACCAGGATGCTGCCGTTGAGCATCATGTCTGAGCGATAGTGCAGCGAGTCGGCGCGGATGGCGTTGGAGCCGGTTTCGCGGATCACCCGGTATTGCAGGATCAGCAGCGCCGCCGTCAACGCCAGGGACAGAACGATCACGCCAATACTCAGCCATGGCGCGCCCACAGGTTCCGGATGCTGCAAACGCTGGAACGCCTGGAAGGCGATCAACACCGCACTGCCGGCGATGAACAACGCCTGGGCCATGCCCGACAGGGATTCCGCCTTGCCGTGGCCATACCGGTGATCGTCATCCGCCGGGCGCAACGCGTAGTGCACGGCCAGCAAGTTGAGCAGCGAGGTAACGCCGTCGAGCAGCGAGTCGGTCAGCCCGGCGAGCATGCTCACCGAGCCGCTGAGCCACCAGGCGATGGCCTTGGTCACAATCAGCACACAGGCCACGCCGACGGAAGCGCGGGTGGCCAGGCGCAACAGCCGGGCGTGTTCGGGACTGGTGGTCATGGGGCGGGTCAGTCCTTAAGCGGCGGGTTGCAGGCCCAGGGTGGCGAGTTGTTGCACGCTGCCCTTGAACTGGATCATGCGCGGGTCGTCCAGCGGCAGGTTATGCCCAGTTTCTTTCTGGATGATGGTTTGCAGCTTGGCGTTGTCGACCTTGCCGTCGGCGCCGATGGCTTGCTGGAGTTTTTCCGGGGCCACCTGGGCGGTTTTGCCCGGCTCGAAGTAGATCGCGCCGGTGGCGAAGTCGACACCAAAGGCGATCAGGCCCGGGATCACGTAGAACAGCAGGCCGACCGCATCGAGCACGGCAATTGCCGGGTCGATCTTGCCGTCGATCTGGCCCCGGCGGTCGGGGTAGAAAATCGAGCCGCAGGCCGTCAACTGGCTCAGCAGGGTGACGGCCAGAACACCGCCGATAACACGGGAAGCAACACGCATGGGACTCTCCTTGAACATAATGAAAATGACTATAAGCCAGTCTACAAGGCGACGATGATCAAGTGTGGGAGCTGGCCGCATTCCAGTCAGGACGGGGCCGTGTCGTTGAGACCACCACCGACACCCGGCAGTTCGCCGTTATACTCGCCGCTCTGCTTTGGAGCCAGTATGAATTCGTTGCCAATCGATGATGTTTTACCTGCCCTGCGTGACGCCCTGGCGACGCGCCATGAAGCCGTGCTCGAAGCACCGCCCGGCGCCGGTAAAACCACACGGGTGCCATTGGCGCTGTTGAATGAACCCTGGCTGGCCGGGCAAACCATCCTGATGCTCGAGCCCCGCCGCCTGGCCGCCCGTGCAGCGGCAGAAAGGCTGGCCAGCGAGTTGGGAGAAAAGGTCGGCGAAACCGTCGGCTACCGCATTCGCCTCGACAGTAAGGTCGGCCCCAACACCCGTATTGAAGTGGTCACCGAAGGCATCCTCACCCGTCGCCTGCAGGATGACCCGGCACTCGACGGCGTGGGTTTGTTGATCTTCGACGAGTTCCACGAACGCAGCCTGGACGCCGATCTGGCGCTGGCCCTTAGTCTCAATGGTCGAGACCTGTTTCGCGACGAGCAGCCACTGAAGATCCTGCTGATGTCCGCCACCCTGGAAGGCGAACGCCTGGCCGGGTTGCTGGACGACGCGCCGATCCTGCGCAGCGAAGGGCGCATGTACCCGGTGCAGATGCGCTGGGGCCGGCCATTCCAGCCCGGCGAATTTATCGAGCCACGGTTGGTGCAGACCATCCTTGAAGCCCTGCATGATGAAGCCGGCAGCGTGCTGGTGTTCCTGCCGGGGCAGGCCGAGATTCGTCGGGTTAATCAGCAATTGGCTGACGCGCTGGGCGATAACCCCGATGTGCTGCTATGCCCGCTGCACGGCGAACTGGACCTGGCCGCCCAGCGCGCCGCCATCGACCCGGCGCCCGCCGGCAAGCGCAAAGTGGTGCTGGCCACCAACATTGCCGAGACCAGCCTGACCATCAACGGCGTGCGCGTGGTGATCGACGCCGGGTTGGCGCGGGTCCCGCGTTTCGACCCGGGCAGCGGCATGACCCGTCTCGACACCCAGCGCATCTCTCGCGCCAGCGCCACCCAGCGTGCCGGCCGGGCAGGGCGACTGGAGCCGGGGGTGTGTTATCGGTTGTGGTCCGAGGACCAGCATGAAGGGCTGGCGGCGTATTCCAGTGCGGAAATTCTCTCGGCGGATCTTTCCGGTTTGGCCCTGCAATTGGGCCGCTGGGGCGTGGCGCCTACTCAGTTGGTATGGCTCGACGTTCCGCCCACCGCGGCTTATGCACAGGCCCAGGATTTGCTCGAGCGCCTCGGAGCGTTGAGCGATACCAAGCTGACCGCCCACGGCCAGAAAATGGCCGGGTTGCCGGCGCACCCGCGAATCGCTCATTTGCTGCTGCGTGGTCAGGATCTGGGCCTGGCGAGCATGGCCTGTGACGTGGCGGCACTGTTGGGTGAGCGCGATATCCTGCGTGGTGCCGGTGCGGATTTGCACAGCCGCCTGGCCCTGTTATCCGGTGAAGAAAAGGCCCGTGGCACCCAGGGCGGCGTGCAGCGTGCCCGCCAACTGGCGCGGCAATACCGTGGCTATTTAAGAGGCAAGGCAGAGCAGCCGGTGGCTGATCCCGATCATCCGCGCTGGCTCGGCGCCTTGCTGGCGCTGGCCTACCCGGACCGCGTCGCCCAGCAACGGCGGGCGGGCGGTGCCGAATACCGCCTCGCCAACGGCCGTGCCGCGTTGTTCGCCGAAGCCGACAGCCTGATGAAGCAACCCTGGCTGGTGATCGCCGATCTGGGCAGCCGCCAGGGCCAGCGTGAAGAACGGATTTACCTCGCGGCGGATTTTGATCCGGCGTTGTTCGACTCGGTGTTGGCCGAGCAGGTGCGCAATGTCGACCAACTCGATTGGGACGAACGCGAGGGCGTGCTGCGCGCCGAACGCCAGCGCAAGGTCGGCGAACTGGTGCTCAGCCGCGAGCCGCTGACCGGCCTCGACGAATCCGCCCGCAGCCAGGCGCTGGTCAACCTGGTGCGGCGCAAAGGCCTGGAACTGCTGCCCTGGACCCCGGAGCTGCGCCAATGGCAGGCGCGGGTGATGCTGCTGCGTGGTCTGGATAGCGGCAAGGCCAGTGAATGGCCGGATGTCAGCGACAGCGCCTTGCTTGCCAGCCTGGAACACTGGTTGATGCCGTACCTGGGCAAGGTGTCGCGCCTGAGCCATTTCGCCAGTCTGGATATTTCCAGCTTCCTGCATAACCTGCTGCCGTGGCCGTTGCCGGCGCGGTTGGACGAGCTGGCGCCGCACCATCTGAAGGTGCCGTCGGGCTCGTCGGTGCGGCTGGACTACAGCGAGCAGCCGCCGATTCTGGCGGTGCGCTTGCAGGAATTGTTCGGGCTGGCGGATACGCCGCGGATCGCCGGCGGGCGGCAGGTGGTCAAGCTGCACCTGTTGTCGCCGGCCAGACGGCCCGTGCAGGTGACGCAGGACCTGGCGAACTTCTGGCGCAGTACTTACGCCGAGGTGAAGAAGGATTTGAAGGGGCGGTATCCGAAGCATTACTGGCCGGATGATCCGTTGATTGCTGAACCGACTGCCCGGATCAAGCCGAGAAAGTAAGTACATCGCAGATCTAATGTGGGAGCTGGCTTGCCTGCGATGGCATCACCTCGGTCTGTCGGATAGACCGAGGTGCCTGCATCGCGGGCAAGCCCGGCTCCCACACAAGCCAGCTCCCACACTGTTTCGCCGCGTGGCTTACTGCGCGGCGGGCAACAGGAACCGCGCAATCACCGGCAAATGATTGGAGATACGCACCGTATCGCTCTGGCGCACCTTGCTCTCAACCTTCTTGATGCGCGAGCTGTGGAACAGGTAATCCAGCGTACGGTCCGGCCCCTCTACGGTTGGGTCATTCGGGAAATACGTCAGCCACTGGTCCCGGTCAATCCCGCTGGATTGGCTGTTGCTCGGGATCATCGGGTACTTTTCCCACAGCAGGTGCAGCTCACTGTCCGGCGAGTATTGCCCGCGCTTGCCGGGGTCCAGGCGCAGGAACTGTCCCAGCGGCATCAGGTTGAAATCCCCACCCATCAGCCATGGCGTGCCGCGGCTCTCGAATTTATCCACCAGCTTGACGGTCGCCTGCACCTGTTCCAGCACGGCGTTGTGCCCGGGGGCCGCGCCGTCCAGGCGAGTATTGAGCACGGCCAACTGGCCGCCATCGCTCAACGGCAGGTAGGTCAGCAATAACGCGGGCTTGGGCTGGAACTGACGGCTGATCAGGTTGGCGCGTGCCACCGGCAATTGCAGGCGCTCGGCGTGTTCGATCTGGTAGCGGCTCATGGTCACCAGCTTGCGGCCGACGCTGCCGAAGATATGCAGGTCGGGCACGAAGTCGGCTTTCCAGTCGAAGGCCTGGGCGCTGCACGGGTAGAGGTCGGCCAGGCGCTCCTGGAGCAAGGCCAGTTGGTCCTGGTAGCTGGAAGGCTTGGCGCCTTCGTCGACTTCCTGCAACAGCAGGATGTCGGGCTGCTCGTCGCGGATCACCCGCGCCACTTCGTCGAGGCTTGAAGCCATGTCTTCAACGGTCGGGCGGTCGTCCGGGCCGCTGCCGTCCGGGGTGTCGTACCAGAACACGTAGTTCTTGCCCGCCAGGTACTGCACGTTCCAGGTCATGACCTTTAGCGCCTGCCCAGGCAGCAGGGTCGGCGCACGGGGCGCGACGCAGCGGATGGGCAGGGTTTCCTTGTCGGCAGGGCGCCAGGTCAGGCTGTAGATCAAGCCGGTCAGCAGGGCCGCGAGGATCAGCAGGCCCACCAAGGTAATGCGCAGTAGTCGGGTCATCGGCTCGGCTTATGGCGTTGCAGGACAGGCCCGGAGCATATCACCGCGCGTCGGCGTCGCCACCAATCAACATGAACAGGCGGAACAACACCACGCTGGTGAATAGTTGCAGGAAGCTTTGTGCGCTGTCGATCAGCAGGCCCAGCAGCGGGTTCGGGTCCGGATAGACGGCCACGCTGGCGCCCTTGAGCAACCACAGCGGGGTCATCACGCACAGCAGGCACACCAGGATCCGCCAGAAATGCCCACGGGTCAGGCGCAGGCTTTCCTTCATGGCCGACAGCGCCGACATGCCCCGCAGCACCAGCAGGTATTCGGCGAAAGCCAGCACCACCATCAGCCACAGGCCGGGCAGGAAATACAGCGACAGGCCCAGCAGGATCAGCAGCGTGCTGATTGCCGTCAGCAGGGCAAAGCGCGGCCACAGGGTCAGGGCCATGGCCAGCACATCCAGGGTGCGCGGCGATTCACCCCGGGTGCGGGCGTCGAGGAACAGGATCAGTGCGCCGGTGTACAACGGGTACACCAGCAGCCCGATCACCACGCTGTAACCGGGAAACGCATCTGGGCCGAGCGTGTGGTCGAGCACCTGTTGCAGCAGGGCTTCGAGGATCACCAGTGGCAGGCACAACTGCACGATGGCGCCCAGGTTGCGCTTGAAAAAGAAGAAGGAGTCGCGCAATACGTCTAACGGATTCATCAGGGTCTTCACAGGCCGAAAAGCAAGGGCGTTACTTTAACCGATCATGAGCAGATGCAAGCAAACGTAAACCTTGCGTAAAGACCATTGAAACAATCAGCAACAGCCCCATAACTGGGTTGTACCTTGCACATCGTGCGCAAGGCGAAGATTTCTACCGGCAATCTAACGAGGTCGCCATGAACAGCGAAGAACAAACCCTGATCGACGGACTGTTTTCACGGTTGCAGCAAGCCGAAACGGACTCAGCCCCCCGCGACGCCCAGGCTGAAGCGCGGATCAAGGAACACGTCACTCGCCAACCGGCCGCTGCGTACTACATGACCCAGTCGATTCTGGTGCAAGAGCACGCGATCAAGAGCCTCGATGCGCAGAACAAGCAGCAGGCCCAGCAGATCCAGGAGTTGCAGGACCAACTGCAACAGGCCAGGTCCCAGGCGGCGCAGCCTGCACCGAGCAGTGGCGGTTTCCTGTCGAGCATTTTCGGCGGCGGTTCCCGTGACCCGCAGCCGACCCAGAGCGCACCGGCGTCGTCGGGCGGTGGCTGGCGTGAACCGGCGCGTCCGTCGTTTGGCGGGCAACCTGCGCCGCAGCAGAACTACGGTGCTCCCCAGCAGAACTATCAGCAGCCACAACAGGCACCCGCAGCGCCGATTGGCAGCGGTTTCCTCGGCGGCGCCCTGAAAACCGCAGCTGGCGTGGCCGGTGGTGTGATGCTGGCAGAAGGCATCAGCAGCCTGTTCAGCCACAACTCGCAACAACCGCAAGTGGTTGAAGAGATCATCCGCGAAGAGCCGGCCCCGGCCAGCGACAACGGCAACTGGGGCAACGACGACCAGAAATATGCCGGCAACGACAGCTGGGGCAGCGACAACGCCTCCGACAGCTTCGCCGACAACGACTATTCCGACGACTCCTCCTCCTTTGGCGACGACGATTCCTTCGTCTGACCCACACTCAACCGGGGCGCTTCGTCGCCCCGGGCTGATTTTTCTCGGAAACTCCCTTGTGGCTGGCATACTGGCAACCTTTCCGGGCCCTTGAGTCCGGGGTCCATGCGCGTGTCATGAGGATTTGCGGTGAAAAAGATAGCCGTGTTCGCCGATGTACAAAACCTCTACTACACCGTGCGCCAGGCGTACGGCTGTCACTTCAACTACGCGGCGCTGTGGGCTGACATCAGCCAGCGCGGGCAGATTGTCGAGGCGTATGCCTATGCCATCGACCGTGGCGACAGCAAGCAACAGCAGTTCCAGCAGATCCTGCGCAACCTGGGTTTTACCGTGAAGCTCAAGCCTTACATCCAGCGCAGCGACGGCTCGGCCAAGGGCGACTGGGACGTGGGCATCACCATCGACATCATGGACGCCGCCGCCCATGTCGACGAAGTGGTGCTGGCCTCCGGCGACGGTGATTTCGACATGCTGCTGGACCGCATCATCAGCAAGCACGGCGTCGAAGCCGTGGCCTACGGCGTGCCGGGGCTGACGGCCAACTCATTGATACGCGCCGCCAGCCGCTACGTGCCGATTGAAGGCGCGTTGCTGCTTAAATAGATTTTTGACGGAGTTGGAACAGGTTTGGAACGTATAGCGGTCATCGACTTTGAAACCACCGGCATCCAGCCGAGCAGCAGCTGCCGGGCCACGGAAATCGCCGTGGTCATCCTGGAGCAGGGCCAGATCGTGGACCGCTACCAGAGCCTGATGAACGCCGGTGTGCGTGTGCCGGGGTTTATTGAGCAACTGACCGGCATCAGCAACGCCATGTTGCGCACCGCACCGTCGGCGGAGCGGGTGATGAACGAGGTGAACGAGTTTGTCGGCACCACGCCGCTGCTGGCCCACAACGCTGCGTTTGACCAGAAGTTCTGGGATTTCGAGCTGGGGTTGATCCGGCGTACGCGTTTGCAGAAGTTTGCCTGTTCGCTATTGCTGGCGCGACGCTTGATGCCGGCGGCGCCGAACCACAAGCTGGGTACCCTGACCTCGTTTGCCCAACTGCCCCACACCGGCAAGGCTCACCGGGCGATGGCGGACGCGGAGATGGCGGCGAACCTTACCGCGCATCTGGCCGAGGAACTGCGTCGCACCCACGGGTTGCGGGAGTTGTCACACGAATTGCTGTGCAGCTTGCAGAAGGTTCCGGCGGCGAAGATCAATGATCATCTGAAGAAGCATCGCGGGTTCTAAGTCGCTTGAGCAGAACTCCATCTTCAACATGACGAAGATCCAAATGTGGGAGCGGGCTTGCTCGCGAATACGGAGTATCAGCAAACACATGCGCTGACTGACACACCGCATTCGCGAGCAAGCCCGCTCCCACATTAGTTTTGCGGTGTTATCGAGGCTGTAAGCAGTCCAGCGACCGATCCACCACCACCTTCGAATCAGTGAAGCTACTGACGTCATCGCAGGCAAGCCAGCTCCCACAGTTGAGCGAGGGTGTTTCAGGCAACTCGGTCAACTATGGCGATCGTTCCCACGCTCCGCGTGGGAATGCCGCCCTGGACGCTCTGCGTCCGCTCTTGAAGTCGTGACGCAGAGCGTCACCGGATGCGTTCCCACGCAGAGCGTGGGAACGAGCTGCCGAGCGGCGTGTTCAGTTGCCACTCTTCCCATTCCCCTCCAACTGCCCCAACGGCACCCGCCGCTCTATCGCGCTCGACAAGATGATCGAGGTCTTGCTGAACCCGAATTTCGCCACCCGATTGATCAGGTTCTCCAGCTCCGGCATCGAGCCCACCGCCGCCTGCATGATCACGCACGGATCGCCCGTCACCCGATGGCATTCAGTCAACTCGGGAATTTCCGACAGCGCGTCGTAAACCTTCTGGCTCCCATGATTGGTCAACCGCAACTCAATCACGCACTGGATCGGCAACCCCACCTTCGACAGGTCGACCTTGGCCTGATACCCGGTAATCACACCACTGGCTTCCAGTTTCGCCACCCGCTCAGCCACGGCGGGCGCAGACAGGTTCACGGTGCGCGCCAGTTGCGCGTAGGACGCGCGGCCGTCTTCCAGCAGGGCGCTGAGAAGCATACGGTCGTATTTGTCCATGATAAGGCTCCGGGAATGCATAGCTTTCGAAAGCACGGTTTATAGCCTTGATAACCATGTTTTGAAAAGTGTACTGGCGCTTTAAACAGGTTTTGTAACTTATGTTTACGGCCGGGGATTTCTAAAATAACGCTCCCTTGTCCTGCCACAGAGCTGCCCAATGCCTGGCCCACGTCGCTTTTCCTTACCGTTGATCGCCGCCTTTTTTGCGTTGTACGTGATCTGGGGGTCTACCTACCTGGTGATTCGCATTGGTGTGGAGTACTGGCCGCCGCTGTTGCTGGCGGGGATTCGCTTTATGACAGCGGGTGCGCTGATGTATGCCTTCCTGCGCTGGCGCGGGGCGCCGGCGCCGACGTGGGTGCAGTGGAAGGCTGCCGCGAAGATCGGCATTTTGCTGCTGACCTTCGGTAACGGTGCGGTCAGTGTGGCTGAACATACGGGCGTGGCGTCCGGGGTTGCCGCGTTGGCGGTGGCGACGGTGCCGTTGTTCACCTTGCTCTGTGGTTATTTCTGGGGCGCGCGTAATACCCGTCTGGAATGGGCCGGGGTGGTGCTGGGGATTATCGGTATCGCCATGCTCAATATGGGCTCCAACCTGCAATCGAGCCCCACCGGTGCGGCCTTGCTGATTTTTGCGGCGGCGGCCTGGGCCTTTGGTTCGGTGTGGAGCAAGCATTTGCCGCTGCCTCAAGGCGCGATGGCCAGTGCGGCGGAGATGCTGATCGCAGGTTTCGTGCTGCTGTTGCTCAGTGCCGTCAGCGGCGAACACCTCCAAGCCATGCCGCCGCTGGAAGGCTGGCTGGCCCTGGCGTACTTGACCGTGTTCGGCTCGATCATCGCCTTCAATGCCTATATGTACCTGCTCAAGCACGTACGCCCGGCGGCGGCCACCAGCTATGCCTACGTCAACCCGGCGGTGGCGGTGTTGCTCGGGATTGTGTTTGTCGGTGAGACCATCGGCACGGAGGAAGCCCTGGCGATGTTGGTGATTATCAGCGCGGTGCTGCTGATCAGCCTGCCACAGTGGCGAAAGCCAAAGCCGGAAATAAGGTAAACTGCCGCGCATTGCGACCTTGCGCTGACTTTTTCCTACGGTATTTCCATGACTTTCGCCACACTTGGCCTGATCGAACCCTTGCTGCGCGCCCTTGAGACGCTTGGCTACCAGACCCCGACGCCGGTGCAGGCGCAAGCCATTCCGGCGGTGCTGGCAGGCCGTGACCTGATGGCTGCGGCCCAGACCGGCACCGGCAAGACCGCCGGTTTCGCCGTGCCGCTGCTGCAACTGCTGACCATGGAAGGGCCGAAAGTCAGCGCCAACTCGGTGCGCGCGCTGATCCTGTGCCCGACCCGCGAACTGGCCGAGCAGGTTCATGCGAGCGTCGCCGAGTACGCCCAAAACGTGCCGCTGACCACTTACGCCGTGTACGGCGGCGTGAGCATCAACCCGCAGATGATGAAGCTGCGCAAAGGCGTTGATGTGCTGGTCGCCACCCCTGGCCGCCTGATCGACCTGTTCCGCCAGAACGCGCTGAAACTCAACCAGCTGCAAACCCTGGTGCTGGATGAAGCCGACCGCATGCTCGACCTGGGCTTCTCCGAAGAACTGGCGAACATCTACCGCATGCTGCCGAAAAAACGCCAGACCTTGCTGTTCTCCGCAACCTTCTCCGACGAGATCCGCCAGTTGGCCGGGCAGATGCTCAACGACCCGCTGACCGTCGAAGTCAGCCCGCGCAACGTCGCCGCCAACACCGTCAAGCAATGGGTGGTGCCGGTGGACAAGAAGCGCAAGGCCGAGCTGTTTGTGCACCTGATGCGCAAGGGCCGCTGGAAGCAGGTGCTGGTGTTCGCCAAGACCCGTAACGGTGTGGACGCGCTGGTGGAAAAACTCCAGGGCCTGGGCATCAATGCCGACGGGATTCACGGCGACAAGCCACAAGCCACGCGCCAGCGTGCGCTGGATCGCTTCAAGAGCAGCGACGTGCAGATCCTGGTGGCCACCGACGTGGCGGCCCGTGGCCTGGATATCGAAGACTTGCCGCTGGTGGTCAATTTTGACCTGCCGATCGTGGCCGAGGACTACATCCACCGCATCGGCCGTACCGGTCGTGCGGGCAACACCGGTGAGGCGATTTCCCTGGTGTGCGCCGATGAAGTGAACATGCTGTCGGCCATCGAGATGCTGACCCGTCAGACGTTGACCCGGAAGATGGAGCAGGACTTCGAACCGGAGCACCGTGTGCCGGATACCGATGCCACTGGCCAGGTGGTGAAGAAGCCGAAAAAGCCGAAGAAACCCAAGGCTTCGGGCGGCGGTGGTGGCAAGCGCAACCTGGGCAAGTGGGTGGACAGCGGGGAGGCGACGCCGGTCGAGCCTTCGATCAAGCCAGTGCGTAAGGTGCCCGTGTTTAACACCGGGCCGCGGAAAAAGAAGTAGGGCTTGTTGGTTATCAAGTAAACGCATAGTGACTACCGTGAGCGGAGCAATTCCGCTCGCGTCAAGTTGTGCCTCGTCATCCTTGATGAGTTATTGCTTGTGATTTGGATATTTTTTGTAATTGTCGCCGTGTTTAAGTGCTGGAACTTAAAATGCTTCATTTCCACTGAGCTTGAGTCAGAAACTGATTTCTGAATGACGAACTTAGATGGAGATGTAGATATGGCTGTGTTTTTAGTACCTTTTGTTTTGCCGGTCCTGGCGGCGGCGGGCATTATCGGCGGCGTTGTTGTAGACGGCGAAATCAAGAAAGGCAAGGCCGCTGACGAGAAAGCTTTCAAGCAGGTAGAGTTGCGTGTGGCCGAATTAAGGTCCCGGGTTGAAGACCATGCGGCGCGCGGCGAGTATGGGCAGGCAATCCATTCGTTCAGAGAGTTGATGTCGTTGTATGAGGCTAATTATTCGATCAGTCCTGAGATAAGGGCGCCATTGGATAAGTATCTACAGGATATGCTTTATACCAGTCAGGAAGAGGGCCAGAAACTCAGCTACGCCTTCAAGCAGGAATGGAACGATTTGAAACACGGCGATCCTTCCAGACTCTTCAGTGCGTATTCAGGTTATATAGAAAATCTGAAAACTTTACTGCCTGAAGAGGATGCTTTCCTGCAGAAGCAAGTAACAGCTTTTAAACGTGCCTATCCCGATCTAACAGCCAGTTGAGTCAGAGGTAACTTTGCTGCCGGGCGGTGATGGGGTGAGTGGGTCATGCCGGGGTGGCCGGCCTCAACCACTCAAGAACACCGCGCCCTGCCGCCTGCCCGCTGGCAAAACACCCCGTCAGCAAATACCCGCCCGTCGGCGCTTCCCAGTCCAGCATCTCGCCTGCGCAAAAAACGCCCGGCAATTGCTTGATCATCAAGCGTTCATCCAGCGCCTCAAACGGCACGCCGCCTGCGGTACTGATGGCTTCATCCATTGGCCGGGTTTTCACCAGCGTCAGCGGCAGCGCCTTGATATCCACCGCCAGCTGCGCCGGATCATTGAAGTGCTCCGCCGGTGACAGCTCGCGCAAAAGCGCCGCCTTCACCCCATCCAATCCCAACTGACTGTGCAAATGCTTGCTCATCGAGCGTGAGCCGCGCGGCTTGCTCAGCGCTGCGATCACCTTGTCCAGTGGCTTACTCGGCAACAGGTCAATGTGCACCGTGGCCGATCCAACCCGGTTGATCGCCTCACGAATCGGTGCCGACAACGCATAGATCAGGCTGCCTTCGATGCCCGTGGCGGTGACCACACATTCCCCCAGCCGTGGCTTGTCGTCTGCCAGGCCAATGGCGACGTTTTTCAGCGGTACCCCGGCGAATTTGCTGACCATCAACTCGCTCCAGGCCGACACCTCGAAGCCACAGTTGCTCGGTTGCAACGCCGCGTAAGGCACGCCTTTGTCTTCCAGCAACTTCAGCCACGCCCCATCCGAGCCCAAGCGCGACCAACTGCCGCCGCCCAAGGCCAGCAACACTGCATCACCGCGTACGCTTTTGTCGCCCTCGGGGCTGTGGATAAGCAGGCTGCCGTCGGCATTCCAGCCCAGCCAGCGATGGCGGGTGTGGATAACTACACCCTGGTCGCGCAGGCGCTTGAGCCAGGCCCGCAGCAGCGGGGCGGCTTTCATGTCAGTAGGAAACACCCGGCCGGAGCTGCCGATAAAGGTTTCAATCCCCAACCCGTGTATCCATTCGCACAACGCTTCGGCACCGAACTGACGCAGCAACGGCGCCATGCACGGCGCCCGTTCGGCATAGCGCGCCAGAAACGCCGGGTACGGTTCGGAATGGGTGATGTTCATGCCGCCCACGCCCGCCAGCAGGAACTTGCGGCCTACCGAGGGCATGCCGTCGTACAGGTCGACCCGGATCCCGGCCTGGCTCAACACTTCGGCGGCCATCAGCCCGGCCGGGCCGCCGCCGATGATGATGACGTGTTGAGATGGGGTTTGAGTCTGGGGCATGGGGATAACTGCGGTTCGGCAAAGTAGGCCGAGCATTCTACCCGAGGATGCTCATGCTGCCTGATCAAAAAACATACAGCCTTCTGCAGGCCAGGCGGCTTATGGCCTGCAGGGGCTTTCACTCAGGTTATCCACAGGCAGTTCCACAGCGATTGTGGGTAACGCGCATAACTCAATGACAGCCTGATGACGTCCAGACGCGCTGCGCGCTGTGGTGCAGGATCCCGTGGCGACGGGCCAGGGCAGGGCGGTCTTTGCTGTAGCCGCCGCCGATCACCCCGACCACCGGAATATCGCGGCCCAGGCAGTGGCGCATCACGCTTTCATCGCGGGCGGCGACGCCTTGGTCTGTCAGCTTGAGGTAGCCGAGGGCGTCGTCCTTGTGTACATCCACGCCGGCGTCATACAGCACCAGGTCGGGCTGATACAGCGGCAGCAGGTAGTTGAGGGCATCGTCGACCACCTTGAGGTAGTCCGCGTCGCCCATGCCCATCGGCAGCGGGATGTCCCAGTCGCTTTGCGCCTTACGCGCGGGGAAGTTCTTTTCGCAGTGCAGGGACACGGTGATTGCATCCGGGGTGTCGTGGAGGATGCGTGCGGTGCCGTCGCCCTGGTGCACGTCGCAGTCGAAGATCAGCACCCGGTTGACCCGCCCGCTGGCCAGCAGGTAATGGCTGATCACGGCCAGGTCATTGAAGATGCAGAAACCCGCCGGGTAATCGTAGTGGGCGTGGTGGGTGCCGCCGGCCAGGTGGCAGGCCAGGCCGTGCTCCAGGGCCTGCTCGGCGGCCAGCAACGAGCCGCCCACCGCGCGCACGGTGCGCCGGGCCAGGGCTTCGCTCCAAGGCAGGCCAAGGCGCCGTTGGTCTTCGCGCGACAACTCGCCGCTCATGTAGCGTTCGATATACCCAGGTTCATGGGCCAGGGCCAGAATCTCGGCGGGGCAGAGTTCCGGGCGCAGCAGTTGGCTGTCCCGTGTCAGGCCGCTCTCCACCAGATGGTCACGCAACAGGCGGAATTTATCCATGGGGAAGCGGTGGTCTGCCGGGAACTCGGGGCTGTAGTCGTCGTGGTAGATCAATGGCAAGGGCATGGCGATTTCTGACGGGAACCAGCGACGGATCTTAACAGCGCGTTACACTCACGCACATGGCAAGGGAGGGGGACCAATGGAGCCGATACTGCAATTGGAAAGCGCACGCCTGGTGCTGCGCCAATGGAGCGATGCCGACTTGCCGGAGTTTGCGCGCATGTGCGCCGACCCGCAGGTGATGCGGTATTTCCCGGCCACCTTGAGCCGCCTGGAAAGTGCCGCGCTGATCGGGCGTATTCGCGGCCATTTTGCCGAGTACGGTTTTGGCCTGTGGGCCTTGCAGCGCAAGGACAGCGGCGAGTTCATCGGCCTCACCGGCTTGCTGAATGTGAGCTTCGAGGCCCCGTTCACTCCGGCGGTGGAGATCGGCTGGCGCCTGGCCAGGGAACACTGGGGCCTGGGTTACGCCAGCGAAGCCGCCTGGACTGCCCTGCGCTGTGGTTTCGACCGGCTGAAGCTGGACGAAATCGTTTCGTTTACCACTGAAGCCAATCTGCCATCACAAAAAGTCATGCAGGCCATCGGTATGCATTACGATCCCCTGGCAGATTTTGAACACCCCAAGGTCGCAGCCGATGACCCCTTGCGGCATCATGTGTTGTATCGCATCACCCGCGCCCAATGGTTGGACACGCTGCACGGATAAGCAGCCCGGAATGCCCAATAGATTGTTGTAGGAGATGCTCTATGAGCCAAGTGTTGGAAGATCTGGTGGACCTGCTGACCCTGGAACCGATCGAGGAAAACCTCTTTCGCGGCCGCAGCCAGGACCTGGGCTTTCGCCAGCTGTTCGGCGGCCAGGTGCTCGGCCAGTCGCTGTCGGCGGCCAGCCAGACCGTTGAAGAGGCGCGGCATGTGCATTCGTTGCACGGTTACTTCCTGCGCCCCGGCGATGCGGCGTTGCCGGTGGTGTATTCGGTTGACCGGGTGCGCGATGGCGGCAGTTTCAGCACGCGCCGGGTGACGGCGATCCAGAAGGGCAACCCGATCTTCACCTGCAGCGCTTCGTTCCAGTACGACGAAGAAGGCTTCGAGCACCAGACCACCATGCCCGTGGTGGTCGGCCCGGAGAACCTGCCGTCGGAGCTGGAGCTGACCCAGCAGCGCGCGCACCTGATTCCCGAGCACATGCGCGAAAAGCTGCTGTGCCCCAAGCCGATCGAAGTAAGGCCGGTGACCGAGAAAGACCCGTACAACCCGCAGCCGTCCGACCCGGTCAAATACGTGTGGTTTCGTGCGGACGGCGCCCTGGCCGACTCGCCGGCGCTGCACAAATACCTGCTGGCCTACGCTTCGGACTTCGGCCTGCTGACTACCTCGCTGCTGCCCCACGGCAAGACCGTGTGGCAGAAAGACATGCAAGTCGCCAGCCTCGACCACGCGCTGTGGTTCCACGCCGACCTGCGTGCCGATGACTGGTTGCTCTACGCCATGGACAGCCCATGGGCCGGCAATTCCCGTGGGTTCTCCCGGGGCAGCGTGTACAACCGCGCCGGGCAACTGGTGGCATCGGTTACCCAGGAAGGCTTGATTCGTCATCGCAAGGATTGGGCATGAGCCTCAGTGATGTGAAGCACTGGGTGTTCGACATGGATGGCACCCTGACGGTGGCCGTGCATGATTTTGCGGCGATCCGCGTGGCCCTGGATATTCCGGCGACTGACGACATTCTTACGCACCTGGCGGCGTTGCCCGCCGATGAAGCAGCGGCCAAGCATGCGTGGTTGCTCGCGCATGAGCGTGAGCTGGCGCTGGGTTCGGTAGCCGCTACCGGTGCCGTGGAGTTGGTGCGGGAATTGGCCGGGCGGGGTTATCGCCTGGGCATCCTGACGCGCAATGCGCGGGAGCTGGCCCATGTGACATTGCAGGCGATCGGCCTGGCGGACTGCTTTGCGGCCGAGGATGTGTTGGGGCGTGATGATGCGCCGCCCAAGCCTGACCCGGGTGGTTTGTTGAAGCTGGCGCGAGCGTGGGAAGTGGCGCCGCAAGAGATGGTGATGGTCGGTGATTACCGGTTTGATCTGGATTGCGGGCGGGCGGCGGGGACGAAGACTGTGCTGGTCAATCTGCCGGAAAACCCGTGGCCGGAGCTGGCGGATTGGCATGCTGAAGATTGCGCGGTATTGCGCCGGATGATTTAGTCCGGTCGATGAAAATCCAATGTGGGAGCGGGCTTGCTCGCGAATGCGGTGTGTCAGTCAATACATAGGCTGACTGATCCACCGCATTCGCGAGCAAGCCCGCTCCCACATTTTTGATCCGGTTTCTTCAGTGGTTATTGGAACAGTACTTTCTGCCCTTCAGGCGACGTAAACATCTTGTCCCCGTTATGCCCAACCCCCGGCACTTCCACCAGCTTGTGGCCCAACTGCGGGTGCCGCTGCTTGAGGTAGTCAAAATAATTGTGCCCGCGAATCAAGCGATACGCGCCCTGGGTTTCAGCGCCGCAGCTCTTGTCCAGCGCCGGGTGATTCGGGTCGGTGTCCTGCTGGCCCAGCAAGTAAGTGACATTACGCGAAACGTAAGCCTGCTCCAGCTGCTCGGCACTTTGCCCCTTGGCGTAGGCCGGCAGGTTTTGCATGCCGTACTTCCAGTCGTTGAAGCCCGGGCAACTGGCAACATCGAATTTCACCGGACGCTGTGGGCTGAAGTACGCGTAGGACGACGGGTTGGCCACCACATAACGCAGGCTGATGCCCTCGGTTTGCAGCAGCGGGTGATCATGCCCGGTCAGCGCAAAACGCTGCACCACTTGGCCGCCACCGGAATGGCCGGCCACCACGATTTCCTTCAGGTTCGGGAACAGCTTGCGGTTGCCCAGGTGCTTGATGATCTGGTCCAGCGCGCCGTAGGAGCTGATCTGGCCCGGGCCTGTGGACGGCTCGCCGGCCATCCAGTCGTTACTGTTCCAGCGCAGGGTCTGGCTGTCGATCTGGTTGCGCTTGAGGTCGGTCTGGTTGAGGAACTGTGGCGCAATCACCAGGGTATTGGCGTTTTGTCCTGCGGCTTCGGCCGCTTTTTCGCCGCTGTCCAGGTAGGTCATCGCGTTGCGCAAACGGCCATGCACGATGATCAGCGCGCGGGTAACTTGAGGCAGCGGCTGGCGCCAGTCCTGGCTCAAGCCGACGCTCAGGTCGCCGGCATCCAGGTGAAAACGATCGGGACTGACCACCTTGACGCCATGTTCGGCAGCCCAGGTGGAGGAGGAACAGGTGATCAACAAACCTAACAGCAGACCCAGTCGTTTATTCATTTAAAGGCTCTTGGCGGTAAAGGTGTCGCATTGAGTGATCTGGCCCTGGGCGAAGCCGGTCTTGAACCAGCGAACCCGCTGTGCCGAGGTGCCGTGGGTAAACGAGTCAGGCACCACGCGGCCCTGGCCTTGTTGCTGCAAGCGGTCATCGCCAATCGCGTTGGCCGCATTCAGTGCTTCTTCAATGTCGCCGGGCTCCAGCCAGTTCAGGCGCTTTTGCGCACGGTTGGCCCACACCCCGGCGAAGCAGTCGGCTTGCAGCTCCTGGCGCACCAGCAGGCCGCCGTCGCCTTGCATCTGCCGGCCTTGCTGGCGGGCTGCCTGAATCTTCGCCGAGATGCCCAGCAGCGTCTGCACGTGATGTCCGACTTCATGAGCGATCACGTAGGCCTGGGCGAAGTCGCCGGCGGCCTTGAAGCGCTGGGACATTTCCCGGAAGAAATCCAGGTCCAGGTATACCTGTTGGTCTGCCGGGCAATAGAACGGCCCGCTGGCGGACGTGGCGCCACCGCAGGCGGAGTTCACCCGGCCGCGGAACAGGATCAGTTTGGGGTTCTTGTAGGTCAGGCCGTTTTCCTGGAACACCTGGGCCCAGGTGTCTTCGGTGTCGCCGAGGACGGCGCGCACGAAGTCGGCTTGTTCATCATTGGCCGGCGGCGCCTGGCGGGTTTGCGGGCTGACGGAGGGCGCTTGCTCGGTGAGCTGGCCGCTGAGTTGCCCGAGGATCTGCATCGGGTCCTGGCCGGTCAGCCAGCCGATGCCGACGATCAGCACGATGGCCGTCAGGCTCAGGCCCTTGCCGCCCCCAAAACGCATGCCACCGCCACCGCCGCCGCTGTCATCGCGGGCGTCTACCACGTTGTCGCTGCGTCGGCCTTTTTTCCATAGCATGTGGCAATCCTCTTTGTGAACCTGCAGCTCAGTGTTGTTGGTGTGTAGGGTTGGCGCCAGTCCGGCTGTCTGACGATGCTAAACGCTGCGTCGTCCGATCTGTATGAAGCTTGTGTCAGTCGCGGCAATACCCTTCGCCGGTGTCGACGATCAGGCAGTCCTTCTTGTCGGCCAGCCATTTCAGGCCAGTGGCTTCGCCGTCGCCAGCGCTCAGGATCTGCGGGCCGTCCGGGCGTTCAAAGGTGATGCCGTCTTCGGATGCCTGGCCCTTGAAGGTGCCGGAATCGTCGTCATCCAGGCCGTATTTCATGGTCAGTACATAGTGGCCGCGGCCGATGCTGTCGTCCTTGGCGATGGTCAGGTTCAGGCCTTCGACGCCAATCCACTTGCCGACCCATTTGTCGGTGGGCAGCACTTGCGGTACCAACGTTGCCTGGACAGACGGCGGGGCGGGCGTCTTGGCGGTCTCGGCTTGCTTGTCGCAGGCGCTGAGCAGCGTCAGGGTCGAAAGAATCAACAGGGTTTTTTTCATGGTGAGAAAGCCTTGGTTAAAAAACGCGCAGTGGGCGGGGCGGCGTGAAGCGTTGGACTGGAAAACCGCAATTTAGTGCGCTGTTCGAACAGTGTTTGGTTATGCTCTTGAGCGAGGCGCTTTACCCGTTCTAGATTATGCCGCGGTATGCGGCGGTCATTTCAGCCTGCCACTCAAGAGAATGCAATGACCCTCAGTACCCCACTTTCCGGCGTCAACCACCCGCTCAAAGGCATTTTGCTGATTGTGGTGGCGACCTTTCTGTTTTCCAGCCACGACGCGCTGTCCAAATACCTGGCCGGGTTCTACCCGATCGTGATGGTGGTGTGGGCCCGCTACCTGGTGCACACGTTGTTGATGGCCGGGATCTTCCTGCCGCAATCGGGCCTGCGGGTACTGCGCAGCAAACGCCCTTTACTGCAAGTGGCGCGGGCCTTGTGCCTGCTGGGCACCAGCCTGTTCTTTACGGCGGCGCTGCACTTTATCCCGTTGGCCGAGGCCACGGCGGTCAACTTTCTTGCGCCGATCCTGGTCACCGCGTTGTCGGTGCCGCTGTTAGGCGAACACGTGACCCGCGGCCAATGGCTGGCGGTGATTTGCGGGTTTATCGGGGTGCTGATCATTGTGCACCCGGGCGGTGAGCTGTTCACCCCCGCGGTGTTGTTGCCGCTGACGTCGGCGTTGTTCTTCTGCTTCTACCAACTGCTCACCCGCATCCTCAGCAAGTACGACACCCCCACCACCAGCAACTTCTTCGCCGGGTTGTGCAATACCTTGGTGATGAGCGCCTTGGTGCCGTTCTTCTGGCAGGTGCCGAGCCTGTGGCACGGGGTGCTGATGCTGGCGCTGGGCACTTGCGGGATGACCGCACACTTGATGCTGACCCAGGCCTTCCGCTTCGCAGCGCCAGCCCTGCTGGCGCCGTTCGGCTATTGCCAGATCGTGTTTGCGGGGTTGTTGGGCTGGCTGGTGTTCAACCACACCCCGGACCTGACCACCGTGGTCGGGATCGGGGTGATTTGCCTGAGCGGGTTGGCCGCTGCCTGGCAGCAGCGGCGCAGGTAGGAAACTCAGACCTCGACGGTCGGAATCTTGCGCGGCGCCATGAAGTACATCCAGATCAGCGCGATGAAGTACATCGCCGGAATCAGGGTGAACAGCACGGTGTAGTTGTTGTTGGTCACGGTCAGGATATGGCCGACGATTTGGGTCATGAACATCCCGCCGATGGCCGCGCACATGCCGCCAAAACCAAACACCGTACTCATCATGTGCTTGGGCGTGTAGTCCATCACCAGGCTCCAAATGTTGGCGGTCCAGGCCTGGTGCGCGCCAATGGCCAGGGAAATCGCAAACACCGCGACCCACAGGTGGCTGGAGCCGGCGGCCATGATCACTCCGACGATGCAGCAGGCAAACAGCAACATCGACAGCAGCCGCGCCTTGATCGGGTTCATCCCGCGTCCGATCAGGAACGAAGACAGGATCCCGCCGCCGATGCTGCCGAAGTCCGCCGTCAGGTAAATGATGATCAGCGGGATGCCCATCTGGGTCACGTTGATGCCCAGGTTGTATTGCTGATTCAGGAACGGCGGCAGCCAGTACAGGTAGAACCAGAACACCGGCGCGGTCATTGAGTAAGCGAGGGCGAAGGCCCAGGTGCCGCGCATCCGCAGGATCCGGCTGAACGGTACGCGGGGTTGTTCCGGTTCGACTTCCTGTTGCACGTAGTCCAGTTCCGATTGCTTCACGCTTGGATGGTCTTCCGGGTTGTAGTACTTCAAGCCCCAGAGCACCAGCCAGATCCCGCCCAGTGCCGACATGCACAGGAACGCCGCCTGCCAACCCCACACGTGGAGGATCAGCGGCAGCAGCATCGGCGTCATCATCGCGCCGACGTTGGTGCCGGCGTTGAAGATCCCGGTGGCCACGGCACGCTCGCCAGCGGGGAACCACAGGCGGGTGGTCTTGACGCAGGCCGGGTAGTTGGCGGCTTCGGTCAGCCCGAGAATGAACCGGCAGACCATAAAACCCACCGCCGAGGTGGCCAGGCCGTGGGCGCCAGTGGCCAGGCTCCACAGCAGCACCGCGCAGAAGAACACGCGCTTGACGCCGACCCGGTCGATCAACCGGCCTTGCAGCACAAAGCCGATGGCGTAACCCACCTGGAACCAGAAGTTGATGTTGGCGTAGTCCATCGCCGTCCAGCTCATTTCCTTGGCCAGGATCGGTTGCATCACGCCGAGGGCGGCGCGGTCGATGTAGTTCAGGGTGGTGGCGAAAAACACCAGGGCCAGCATGCCCCAGCGGGTTTTACCGACAGCCATGGCGCCACGGATTTTGTCACCGATGCCGCTATGGGGATTGCTGTGGCCCACGGCCACGGCGGGATTTTGCGAAGGCATGAGGAAGTACCCGTTTTTTTGAAATTTTTATGGTGTGTTCAGGGTCTTGGTTAACCGAGGCCGCTCAATGGAAGCGGGGCTCAATGTGCTGTCGATGGTGCGCAGCGGCTAAAAAATCGTCAATTCGCCGATTGCCATTCTGTTCGATAATCGCCCATAAAACTAACCGGTTCGTACATTTCAATTGCTGTGATGAACCTGGCGGCCAATAATTTGCCGTAAACAAGACATGCCTCAATGCCGGGAGTCGCCCCATGCAACGCTCCATCGCCACCGTTTCCTTGAGCGGAACCTTGCCGGAAAAACTCGAAGCCATCGCGGCTGCCGGGTTTGATGGCGTGGAAATCTTCGAAAACGATCTGCTGTATTACGACGGCAGTCCGCGTGAAGTTAGGCAAATGTGCGCCGACCTCGGCATTGCCATCACCTTGTTCCAGCCGTTCCGGGACTTTGAGGGCTGCCGCCGCGACCGCCTGACACGCAACCTGGAGCGGGCCGAGCGCAAGTTCGACTTGATGCAGGAGCTGGGCACTGACCTGGTGTTGGTGTGCAGTAACGCGTCAGCCGATTCCGTGGGCGATGAAAGCATTCTGCTGGATGACCTGAGCCTGCTGGCCGAACACGCTGGCCGCCGGGGCTTGCGCATCGGCTATGAAGCGCTGGCCTGGGGCCGGCACGTCAACACCTGGCAGCAGGTGTGGAACCTGGTGCGCAAGATCGATCATCCGAGCCTGGGCGTGTTGCTCGACAGCTTCCACACCCTGTCTCTCAAGGGCGACCCGAGTGCGATTGCCGAGATTCCCGGCGACAAGATTTTCTTTGTGCAGATGGCCGATGCACCGATCCTCGCCATGGATGTACTGGAATGGAGCCGGCATTTCCGCTGCTTCCCAGGCCAGGGCGAGTTCGACCTGGCGGGCTTTCTCGCCCCGATCATCAAGAGCGGCTACACCGGGCCGTTGTCCCTGGAAATCTTCAACGACGGCTTCCGCGCCGCACCGACCCGGGCGAATGCCGCCGACGGCCTGCGCTCGCTGCTGTACCTCGAAGAGAAAACCCGCCAGCGATTGGAGCAAGAAGCGACGCAGGTCCCCGAGATCCTGTTTGAAACCTCGGCCGCCAGCGAATACGACGGCATTGAATTCCTCGAATTCGCCGTGGATGAAAACCTCGGCGCCAAGCTCACTTCATGGCTGGAGCGCCTGGGCTTCGTCAAGGCCGGGCAGCATCGATCCAAGAGCGTCAGCCTGTTGCGCCAGGGCGATATCAACCTGATCCTCAATTGCGAACCCTATTCCTTCGCCCATAACTTCTTCGAGGCCCACGGCCCGTCGTTGTGCGCCACGGCGATCCGCGTCAAGGACAGCGCCAAGGCCCTGGAGCGGGCGGTGGCCTACAAGGGCCAGCCGTATCGTGGGCTGGTCGGCCCCAACGAGCTGGAGCTGGCAGCGGTGCGTGCACCGGATGGCAGCCTGATCTACCTCGTCGATCAGAGCGAAGGCGGCCTCTACGACACCGACTTCAACCTGCAACCCGCAAGCGCTGCCAGCGGCGGCCTGCTGCGCATCGACCACATGGCCATGGCCTTGCCCGCCGACAGCCTCGACAGTTGGGTGTTGTTCTACAAGAGCCTGCTGGATTTCGAAGCCGACGACGAAGTGGTGCTGCCGGACCCCTATGGCCTGGTGAAAAGCCGGGCACTGCGCAGCCGTTGCAGCTCGATTCGCCTGCCGCTGAATATTTCCGAGAACCGCAACACCGCGATTTCCCACGCGCTGTCGAGCTATCGCGGCTCGGGTGTGCACCACATTGCCTTCGACTGCGCGGACATTTTCGCCGAGGTCAGCCGGGCCAAGGATGCGGGCGTGCCGCTGCTGGATATCCCGCTGAACTACTACGATGACCTGGCCGCGCGGTTTGATTTCGATGACGAGTTCCTCAGCCAGCTCGCGTATTACAACGTGCTGTACGACCGCGATGCCCAGGGCGGTGAACTGTTTCACGTTTATACCGAACCGTTCGAGGGCCGGTTTTTCTTCGAGATCATCCAGCGCAAGAACGGTTACGCCGGCTACGGTGCGGCCAACGTGGCGGTGCGCCTGGCGGCCATGGCCAAGTCCCGCAGCGGTGCGGTGCGCCAGGCCAGGTTGTAAGGTGCCGGCGCTTCCTTCGGCGTGCGGCGCGGCCCATAATCAGCGCCTGCACCTAAGGCCGTGAGCGCACCATGACCCTGACCTCCGAGCTTCCCGCCGCGGCCACCGCACCGCGCAAGAGCCGCAAGAACAACCCGGAAAAGACCCGCGAGAACATTCTCCAGGAAGCCATCGTCGAGTTTGTCACCCAGGGCCTTTCCGGCGCCCGGGTGGACGCGATCGCGGAGCGTATCCAGACCTCCAAGCGCATGATCTATTACTACTTCGGCAGCAAGGAACAGCTCTACGTCGAGGTGCTGGAGAAGCTTTACGGCGACATTCGCAACACCGAGACACGGATGAACCTGACGGCCCTGGAGCCCCGGGAAGCGATCCGCCGGCTGGTGGAATTCACCTTTGATCACCACGATCAGAACGTGGATTTTGTGCGCATCGTGAGCATCGAGAACATCCACAACGCCGAGTATGTAAAGCAGTCGACGTCGATCAAGGCGATGAACAGCAACATCCTCGAAGCCCTTGGCACCACGTTGCGCCGGGGCGCCGAGTTGGGGTTGTTCCGGGAAGGGCTGGAGCCGCTGGACGTGCACTTGCTGATCAACTCGTTCAGCTTCTACCGGGTGTCGAACCGCCACACCTTCAGCGAGATCTTTCAGATCGAGTTGTCGGATGAGGCGGTCAAGCAGCGGCATCGGGCGATGATCTGCGAGTCGGTGTTGCGCTACCTGCAGGCTTGAGTTCAACACCGAGCAAAATGTGGGAGCGGGCTTGCTCGCGAAGGCGGAGTGTCAGTCGCCGGATGTTTGGCTGATCCACCGCATTCGCGAGCAAGCCCGCTCCCACATTTTTGATCCGGTTTCTACAGTTGGGTGGTCATGCTCTGGAAGTGCGCGAGCATGCGTTCTGCATCCGCCACTTCGCCAGTGAACAACTCAAACGCCTTCACCGCCTGAAACACCGCCATGTTGCCGCCATCCAGGGTGCGGCAACCCAGGGCGCGGGCGTTGCGCAGCAGTTCGGTTTCCAGTGGGAAGTACACGATCTCCGCTACCCACAAGTCGGCGCGCAAGGTGCCCAACGGCACGGGCATGCCCGGCAGCTTGGCCATGCCCATTGGCGTAGTATTCACCAGGCCATCGGCTTCGGCCATGGCGCTTTCCAGGTCATTGCCGGCCTGCGCCCGGCCGGTACCAAAATGCTGGTTGAGGTTGTCCGCCAGGCTGCGGGCACGTTCGGCGTCCATGTCGAAAATACTCAAGCGTTCCACGCCTTCACCCAGCAGCGCATGGGCCACTGCCGCCCCGGCGCCGCCCGCGCCCATCTGCACCACGAACTTGCGAGCCACATCACTCAAGCCCCGGCGAAAGCCTTCGGCAAAGCCCAGGCAGTCGGTGTTGTGGCCGATGCGTTTACCGTCGCAAAGCACCACGGTGTTCACCGCGCCGATGCCCCGTGCTTCGGGTGACAGGTCATCCAGCAGCGGCAGGATCGCCTGCTTGCACGGGTAGGTGATGTTCAAGCCGGTGAAGTTCATCTGTTCGGCCGCCATCAACAGGTCGGGCAGGGCGCGGGTATCCACCTGTAGCTGGTCGAGGTCGATCAGGCGATAGAGGTAACGCAGGCCCTGGGCATCGCCTTCATGCTCATGCAGGGCCGGGGTGCGGGAAGCCTGGATGCCGGCGCCGATCAGGCCGGCCAGAATTCGACGTTTGGACACCGCGCTCATCCCTTCAAGGTCTTGCTGAAATGTTCGAGGGCGAGGTGATAACCGTGGCTGCCAAACCCGGCCAGCACCGCCTTGGCAATCGGCGACACGAACGAGTGATGACGGAACGCTTCCCGGGCATGCACGTTGGACAAGTGCACCTCGATCACCGGTACTTCACTGGCCACCAGCGCGTCGCGGATCGCCACCGAAGTGTGGGTCCAGGCTGCCGGGTTGATCACGATGCCGGCGCAACGGGCGCGGGCGCCGTGGATCCAGTCCAGCAATTCGCCTTCGTGGTTGGTCTGGCGGAATTCGACTTTCAGGCCCAGTTGCTCGGCGCTGCGGCCACACAGGGCAGCAAGGTCGGCCAGGGTTTCATGGCCATAAGTGGCGGGCTCGCGAGTGCCGAGCAGGTTGAGGTTGGGGCCGTTGAGCACCAGCACGATGGGCGGCATAGAGGGTTCTCCACTGTTGTTTTTATGTATGCCGATAAAATGTACTGAATGGTTAATTTGGTCAATCGCGTGGGTGGGAACCGTTCGATTACCGAACGCTGAATGAAAACCACCGTTGTGTGGATCAGAGTTGATATCAATTGAAAATCATTCTCGACAACGCTTAAGATGCCCGCCTGTTTCCTTAACATTCCAGGGAGTCGGTTTGTCGGACGTGGATCTCAAAGGCCTGTTTCTCAAGCACGCCGATACCCTGCGCGGGTATCTCGCACGCAAGGTACGGGACCCGCAGTTGGCCGCAGACCTGGTGCAGGAGAGTTTCCTGCGCCTGGCGCAAAAGCCGGCCGGCGAGCGCATCGACAACTCCCAGGGCTATCTCTATCGCACGGCCGGCAATCTGCTGATCGACCATATCCGCCAGGAGGCGCGGCGCAAGACCGACTCCGTGCCCCATGAGGCGCTGGCCGAGATTGAAGATGAAATGGCCGGGTTGGAGGCTCAGGCGATGGCGCAGCAACAGCGGCAGGCATTGAAGCAGGCACTGGCGGAATTGCCGGAGCGTACCCGGCAGATTTTCCGTCTCAACCGGATCGAGGGCATGACCCATGCCCAGGTCGCGCGCCACCTGGGCATTTCCGACAGCTCAGTGCAAAAGCACCTGGCCAAGGCGCTGGCGTATGTCATGCAGCGTTTGCAGGAAGGTGAGGCGGGGCCGTCCGACGAATGAATTACCGACAAACCTGGGGTCAGACGTCACAGCGTTATATAACGAAAAATTCGAGATTCACACGTGAATAGCCCGGGTCCGCAACAGCACAGCATTACCGAGGCGGCTGCCGATTGGGCGGTGCGCCTGCACGCCGGCGCCCTGACCGATCAGGAGCAGGCCGAGCTGCGCCAATGGATCGCCAGAGACAGCCGCCATGAAGCGGCGCTGCGTTTTGCCGAGCAGACGTGGGCGGCGCTGGGCGAGGTGCATCGCGATGAGACGGTGCATCGCCAGCGGCCGCCCGCTACCGCTGCGCCGGTGCGCGGCCCTCGTCGGCGCAGGCCGTGGCGCATGGCGGCGAGTGTTGCGCTGTTGCTGGTGGTGGCGGGCGTCGGCTGGGTGCGCGGGCCTGAGGCGCTGCTGCAGGTGCAGGCCGATTACTTCACCCAAAAAGGCGAAGTGCGCACCGTGCACCTGGCGGACGGCAGCAGCGTGCAACTGGATTCTGCGAGTGCGATCAAGCTGGATTTTGACGGTGTGCAGCGGCGCATCAGCCTGATCAAAGGCTCGGCCATCTTTGATGTGGCGCCCATGGCCGGTGAGGAAAAAAGGCCGTTCGTGGTGCACAGCGCCAGCGGGCAAACCCGTGCCCTGGGCACGCGGTTTGTGGTCGAGCGTGAGGACGACCGGCAGGCCTGGGTCGGAGTGTTGCAGCACAGTGTGGCCGTCACGCTGCAGGCGCTGCCGCAGAAAGAAACGGTGCTCAAGGAAGGCCAGGCTGCGCGCTACAGCCCGGAGAACGGCGTGGTCGCCCTCGACGACTTCGACCTGGAGCGCGCCACCAGTTGGCGTCGCGGTGTGCTGATCTTCGACCGCTTGCCGCTGGCCAAGGTCATCGAACAGCTCAACCGCTACCGGCCGGGCAAGGTGGTGCTGACCAATGCCGACCTCGGCACCCGTGAAGTCAGCGGCGTGTTCCGCCTCGATATGCTCGACACGGCCCTCGGCACCCTGACCGAAGAATTACAGGTGCAGCGCTTTGATCTGGCGGGGCTGAGCCTGATCTATTGATGGGGTCGCCGGGCCCCGTTTACGCCCTTCGAAAAAACTTTCAAAAAAACCTTACTGAGTTCCGACGCCTGACACGTCCTGTTAAGTGAGAAGTATTCGCATAAACAAGAATGGTCAGCGAAGGGATAACGTCGATGTCTGCAATCACCAAGGGGCGCAACACCGGTAGCCGGTTGGCCCTTGCCATCCACCTGGGGCTGTTAGCCTCCGCCTGCCAGGTGCAGGCCGCCGAGGCGCCAGTCGGTGAATCACAGCCTGTCACGTTGACGTTTGATATTGCGGCGCAACCCTTGGGCCTTGCCGTACTGACGTTCGCCGACCAGGCCGGGTTGCAAGTGTTGTTCGACAGCGCGCGCCTGCAAGGCCTCACCAGCACCGCGCTCAAGGGCCGTTACAGCGCCCAGGAAGGCCTCGGCCGATTGGTGGGCAGTGCACCGGTGGAATACCGCTTTACCGGGGACCGGCAGGTGACGCTGACTCGCGTCGGCGCCGACCATGACGGTGCGCTGACCGTGGGCACCACCACCATCACCGGCAACACCAACGGCAAGCCAAGCGACTGGGTGTACGACACACCGCGCTCGGTGGCCGTGATCAGTCGCGAGCAGATCGACAAACGCCCACCACGCCACGCCGCCGACATGCTCGAAGAAACCGCCGGCGTGTACACCGCCGTCAACCAGCGTGACCCGGGCCTGTCGGTGAACATCCGCGGCGTGCAGGACTACGGCCGGGTCAACATGAACATCGACGGCATGCGCCAGAACTTCAACGTCAACGGCCACCAGCAGCGCAACGGCACGATGTTGATCGACCCGGAATTCATCTCCAGCATCGAAATCGACAAGGGCAGCCAGTCCGGGCAGGGCGGTGCTGCCGTGTTGGGCGGGATTGCATCCTTCAAGACCCTGGAGGCCAGTGAGTTCCTGGCCGATGGCAAGGACTATGGCGGGCGTCTGCGTGCCGGTAGCGGGATTGGTGAACTGGGTAACGGCACCTATTTCAACGGCAGCGGTGTGTTTGCCTTTGGCGACGAGCGCGGCGACGTGCTGCTGGGGTACAGCGAACGGCATTTTGGCGACTACCGCGCCGGTACTCACAACGACCAGAAACTGGGTACTCATTTGCGCGCTCGTGACTCCCAGCCTGCGGCCTTCGACGATTGGCTGAACAGTGAGGTCGGTGACACCGGCAGCGTGACCCGCTCGCAAATCGTCAAGTTCGGCCTGAACCTGCCCAATGACCAACGGGTGCAACTGAGCTACCTGGAAAGTGACAGCGACAGCAATGACGCGTGGGCCTACACCGCCCCGGATAACCAGAGCGTGTACTACCAGCGCGTCAGCAAGAACAACCTCAATGCCAGGAACGTCGGACTGGATTATCGCTACACGCCGGATAACCCGCTGATCGATTTCAAGGCCAAGGTCTACTACGTCACCACACAGATGGACCGGGACAATGCGCCCAACACCGCGTCGCTGACCTCCGGCAACTATGTGGCGGGCTACACGGATCATTTTCAGACCGATACCTGGGGTGTACAGGGCGACAACACATCGCGGTTCGACTTCGATGCGTTGGGGCATGTGAGTTGGAACTACGGCGTGGAGGTGTATCAAGACAAGTTCAAGCCCAGTACCAACAAGGTCGAGGCCACCAACCTTTCCGGCCTGTTGCCTTACGTTGAAGGCGGGACGCCCGGTGGCAAACGCACCATCGCCAGCCTGTTCAACAACCTGCAGTACGAATATGGCGACTGGCTGACGCTGGATGCGGGCTTGCGGTACGACCGCTATCGGCTGGAAGGGGTCACCGGGATGACGCTCTACCGGCGCGATCGGTTCTACAGCAGCACGGTAGGTGCCAAGCGTGTCGAGGAAGTGTTCGACATTGATAGAGAAGAGGGCCAGTTCTCTCCCACGTTCGGTATCGGCATAAAGCCGGGGCTGGACTGGATGCAACTCTACGCCCGCTGGGGCAAGGGCTGGCGCCCGCCGGCGGTGACGGAAACCTTCATGACCGGGCGTCCTCACGGTGGCAGCTCATCAGAGCGGGTGTTTCCCAACCCGTTCCTGAAACCCGAAGAGTCGCGGGACTGGGAAATGGGCGTGAACGTATTCAAAGAGGGACTGCTGTTCGGTGACGACCGCCTGGGCATGAAGGTGGCTTACTTCGATACCCGGATCGAGAACTTCTCTTTCCTCAATCACAGCGTCAGTTTGCCGGAGACCTCCGTCGGCGGTTTTCTCGGCACGATGGCGTACGTCAATAACACCAACCCCACGCGCTTTCGGGGGGTGGAGTACCAGCTCAACTACGACATGGGGCGGGCGTACGCCAACCTTAGTTACACCCACATGATCGGCAGTAATGAGTTCTGCTCGAAGAACTATTACATGGGCGGGGCGAAGAAGAACGGGCCGTCCACCACACGCTATGAACGCTACACCCGGCCAAACGGCACGACCGGCCTGCGCCCGGTGACCACGTATGAGGTGCTGGACGACGATGTCGCCAACAACAAGGAAAGCTGTGGCCGGATCATGGGCAACGCCACCTATATGCCGGCTGATCGCGGCTCGCTGACCCTGGGCGCGCGCTTCCTGGAAAAGCGACTCGATATGGGCGTCCGCGTGCGCTACAGCTCAGGCAATGGCGAGAACCTCGACTCACAAGGTTATGACTTCATCGACCAGGCGCTATGGCCCCAGTACACCCTCTATGACCTGTACGCCAGCTACTGGATGACCGACCAATTGAACATCGCCCTGGCGCTGGAAAACGCCACCGATGAGGCCTACTTCGTTGCGATGGGGGACGCCAATAACCTGAGCCTGGCGCGCGGGCGAACGTTGAGCGGGATGCTCGAATACAAGTTCTGATCAAGGTGCCACGGCACTTTATCAACCAACGGTTTTGCCCAAGGGTGGGCAAAAAGTGCGCTGTATGAGCGTGCTGATCAATCGTGTTGTTTATAACGAGGTTAAGTGATGACTATTTCTGTTAGTTACGAAGCTGCGCTCGGTGCTTACTCCGTCTCGGACTACCTGACCGACTGGGCACTGGGGTTCAACACTGCGGGTCACGGCAGCAGCAACACCGGCGGCTTCAGCAACGGCTCCCTGAGCGGCGACCAGTATTCGACCCACGGCGCCAACAATTCCGACTACGCGTTCATTGCCGACAGCAACACCAGCAACGGCCTGCACTACGTATTCAACCCGGCGCTGCCAGCCAGCCACAACGAAAACCACTACCTGTGGGGCAACCTGGATAACGTTCAACTGGGCACCGGCCTGGGCGGCGGCAATGGCAGCGACTTCACCCTCGATGCGTTCAAAGTGGCTTTCAACGGCCTTGACTTGAGCGCGGCACAAGGTGCAGGCCGCGTCGGCAACGACGTTCAGAACGTGATCTACAGCCTGATGCAAGGCAACACCTCGGCACTGGAAACCGTGCTCAACAACCTGCTGGACGACTTCGGCCTGTCCACCGCCAACACCTTCGACGAGATCTCGGCCGGCCTGGCAGCACACGCTACGGCAACCACCACCGACGTCGCCCTGGTAGGCGTGCAGGACGTTGCACAGGACTGGGCACTCGCTGCCTGATGTGGCTGTGCAATGAAAAAAGCGAATGGAAGATCGCTCTCCCATTCGCTGCGTAAACCCCGTCGTCGCCGTGAGTTTCGAAGGCCAGGGCGACGGCGGTGACAAATTCTGCGCAGCGGCGCGCGGCGTGTCAAACGCGGGCGGCGCTTCCCGATTTCCCCCATGAGACTCCCTCGATGCGCCATGCCGGCAACGAAACCCTGGCCGCTCTCACGGCCTATAAATGTGGCTTCCTCAACATTGGCCTGTTTTCGGCAGTGATCAACCTGTTGATGCTGGCCCCGGCGCTGTACATGTTGCAGGTCTACGACCGGGTGCTGGCCTCCGGCAACTCGATGACCCTGTTGATGCTGACGCTGATGATCCTTGGCTTGTTCGGCTTGATGGGCGCGCTGGAGTGGGTGCGCAGCCAGGTGGTGATCCGCCTTGGCACACAGATGGACATGCGCCTGAACCAGCGGGTGTACGACGCCGCGTTCGAGGCGCAACTCAAGGGCGGTACCCAGGCGGCTGGGCAGGCGTTGAGCGACCTGACGACCTTGCGCCAGTTCGCCACCGGCCAGGCGCTGTTCGCATTTTTTGATGCGCCGTGGTTTCCGGTGTACTTGCTGGTGATCTTCCTGTTCCACCCCTGGCTCGGCGTCCTGGCGCTGGCCGGTGCGCTGATGCTGATGGCGCTGGCGTGGGCCAACCAGCACATCTGCCAGGCACCGTTGACTCAGGCCAATCAGCTGTCGATCAGCGCCAGCCAGCAGGCCACGGCCAACCTGTGCAATGCCGAAGCCATCGAAGCCATGGGCATGCTGGCAACCCTGCGTGCGCGCTGGTTTGCCCAGCACCAGGCGTTTCTGGCGGCGCAGAACCTGGCCAGTGAAAAGACCGCTGCCATCAGTGCCTGGTCCAAGGGCGTACGCCTGGCGTTGCAGTCATTGGTCCTCGGTCTGGGTGCATTGCTGGCGGTGCAGGGGGCGATTACGCCGGGCATGATGATCGCCGGCTCGATCCTGATGGGGCGGGTACTGAGCCCTATCGACCAACTGATCGGCGTGTGGAAACAGTGGAGTTCGGCGCGCCTGGCCTATGACCGTTTGACCCTGATGCTGGCGGCCAACCCGGCGCGCACCGAGCGCATGAGCTTGCCGGCGCCCAGCGGCCAGTTGACGGTCGAGCAGGTAAGCGCGTGTGCGCCTGGCAGTCGTCGGCCCGCGTTGGCCAACCTCGGGTTCAGCCTGCCTGCCGGTGACGTGCTGGGCGTGATCGGGCCTTCCGGTTGCGGCAAGTCGACCCTGGCGCGGTTGCTGGTGGGGGCCTGGGCGCCCTTGGCCGGCAAGGTGCGGCTGGACGGCGCGGACCTGGCGCAATGGGACAAGCAGCAACTCGGCCCGCACATTGGGTATCTGCCCCAGGACATCCAGCTGTTCGCCGGCAGCATTGCCGACAACATCGCGCGTTTCGACACCGTGGATTCGGACAAGGTGCTCGCTGCCGCGCAAATGGCCGGCGTGCATCAACTGATCCTGCAGTTGCCCCAAGGCTACGACACCCAACTGGGGGAGGGCGGTGCCGGGTTGTCCGGCGGGCAGAAGCAACGTGTCGCGCTGGCGCGAGCGCTGTACGGCGTGCCTGCGCTGATCGTACTGGATGAGCCCAATTCCAATCTCGATGAGGCCGGCGAGCAGGCCTTGCTCCATGCCATCACCTTGCTCAAGGCGCAGCGTCGCACGCTGGTGCTGATCACCCACAAGACCCCTGTGCTGGCGTTGACGGACCAATTACTGATTCTGCGGGACGGCCAGTTGCAGGCGTTCGGGCCCACGGCGCGGGTGCTGGAGGCCACGCAGAAACCGGCGGCCGCGCCGCCCAAACCGGTGTCGGCGATGAGCATGAGCTACCGCCTCGGTGAAGGAAAAAAAGCATGAGCCGACCTGTGCTTGTGACGGACAACAGCGTGCCGCCGGTGAACAACGTGCTGGCGCTGGACGATAAAAAATACGCGCGCCTGGGCTGGTTGCTGGTGCTCGGCGGGTTTGCCGGGTTCCTTGGCTGGGCCGCGCTGGCACCGTTGGACAAGGGTGTGGCGGTGTCCGGCAAGGTCATGGTGTCGGGGCACCGCAAGACGGTGCAGCACCCCGCGGGCGGGATCGTCGAGCGGATCGAGGTGCGCGATGGCGAGGTGGTGAGCGCCGGCCAGGTATTGGTCCGCCTGAAGGAAACCCCGTTGCGCGGGCAGATGCAGTCTTTGCGCAGCCAGTTCATTGCGTCCCGGGCCAGCGAAGCGCGCTTGAGTGCCGAGAGCGAAGGCTTGTCGGCCATCGTCTTCGGTCCCGAACTGCTGAACGAGCCTGAGGCCGCCGCCACCTTGAGCCTGCAACGGCAACTGTTCAGCAGTCGCGCCCAGGCCCTGGCCACGGAGCAGCAAGGCCTGCGGGAAACCATCGCCGGGGCCGAGGCACAATTGCGCGGCACCCGGGAATCCCAGGCCAGTAAAGTGCTGCAACGCACCGCGATGAATGAACAACTGCAAGGCCTGCGCGAGCTGGCGCGGGACGGCTACATTCCGCGCAATCGGCTGCTAGAAAATGAACGGCTGTATGCCCAGCTCGACGGTGCGATTGCCGAGGATTTCGGCCGCATCGGCCAGTTGCAACGGCAAGTCCTTGAACTGCGCCTGCGCATCCGCCAGCTCGGCGAAGACTTCCAGAAAGACCTGCGCGGCCAACTGGCCGAAACCCGCACCCGCAGCGACGACTTGCGCAACCGGTTGGCCTCGGCCGAATTCGAACTGGCCAACAGCCTGGTGCGCGCGCCGGCGGCTGGCGTGGTGGTGGGGCTGGAGGTTTATACCGAAGGCGGCGTGATCAAGCCCGGCCAGGCGCTGATGGACATCGTGCCCCAGGGCGAACCACTGCTGGTGGAAGCGCGGGTGCCGGTGCAGATGGTCGACAAGGTGCACCCGGGCTTGCCGGTGGAGTTGCTGTTCTCGGCGTTCAACCAGAGCACCACCCCACGCATTGCCGGTGAAGTGACGCTGGTGTCGGCCGACCGCCAGGTCGACGAGCGCACCGATGAGCCGTATTACACCTTGCGCGCCCAGGTCAGTGCAGCTGGCATGCGCCAGCTCGACGGCTTGCAGATTCGCCCGGGCATGCCGGTGGAAGCGTTCGTCAAAACCGGTGAGCGCTCGATGCTCAACTACCTGTTCAAACCCTTGCTGGATCGGACTCACATGGCGTTGGTGGAAGAATGAAGGCGCTGTTATTCGGTCTGTGTTGTGCCTGCAGTGGATCGGTTCAGGCGCTGGGATTGCTCGACGCCTATGACTTGGCCCTGCGCAACGACCCGACGTTTCAGGCGGCAATCCAGGAGCGCGAGGCCGGCGAGGAAAACCGCATCATCGGCCGCGCCGGGCTGTTGCCGAACCTGTCCTGGAGCTACAACAACTCGCGCAATGAGTCCGAAGTCACCCAGTCGACGGCGGTGGGCAACGTCACCAGCGACCGCGATTACCGCAGCTATGCCTCGACCCTGACCCTGCAACAACCGCTGCTCGATTACGAAGCCTATGCGCGCTATCGCCAGGGTGCAGCGCAGGCGCTGTTTGCCGATGAACGCTTTCGCAGCAAGAGCCAGGAACTGGCCGTGCGGGTGTTGAGCGCCTACAGCCAGGCGTTGCTGGCCCAGGAGCGGATCGAGCTGAGCCGCGCCCAGAAACGCGCGTATGCCGAGCGCCTGCAACTCAATGAACGGCTGCTCAAGGGCGGCGAGGGCACCCGCACCGATGTGCTGGAAACCCAGGCACGCCTGAGCCTGGCCCAGGCCGAAGAGATCGAATCCCTGGACACCCAGGACGCAGCCTTGCGCGAGCTGGAAGCGATTGTGGGCCAGCCGTTGCAGATAGACGAGTTGGCGCCGCTGACTCGCCAGTTCGAGATCCCGCCGCTGGAGCCCAACCGTTTCGAGACCTGGCGGGAAATGGCGATGGCCAACAACCCGGAGCTCAAATCCCAGCACCACGCGCTGGACGTCGCCGAATACGAAGTGGAGCGCAAGCGCGCCGGGCACATGCCCAAGGTCAGCCTGTATGCGAGCAGCCGCCAGACCAGCTCGGATTCGGAAAGCAGCTACAACCAGAAGTACGACACCAACAGCGTCGGCATCCAGGTCAGCCTGCCGCTGTTCGCCGGTGGCTCGGTGTCGGCGTCAACCCGTCAGGCCGCCAATCAACTGTCCCAGGCCCAATATGAACTGGACGCGCAGACCGCCAGGACGCTGATCGAACTGCGCAAGCAATTCAACCTCAACACCAGCGGCGCGGCCAAAGTGCGGGCGTATGAAATGGCGGTCAGCTCGGCCACCGCCCTGGTGACGGCGACGAAGAAAAGCGTGACCGGTGGCGAGCGCGTCAACCTCGATGTGCTGGATGCCGAGCAGCAACTGTTCACGGCACGCCGCGACCTGGCGGATGCGCGGCATGCGTATCTGCTGGCGCGGATACAACTGAAGTATTTTGCAGGATTGCTCAACGAGCAGGACCTGCGGGCGTTGGCGGGGTATTTCCAGCCATCGGCATGATGGCTATATCGGCTAACACACCGATCCACTGTGGGAGCTGTCGAGCCTTGGCGAGGCTGCGATGGCGGCGGGACTGATGACATTTTTCTGTCTGACCCACCGCCATCGCGGCCTCGCTAAAGCTCGACGGCTCCCACATTTTGATCTTTGCAGTGCTGGGGATTTAACGCCGGGTCAGTAACACACCCGATTCCATGTGGTGCGTCCACGGGAACTGGTCAAACATCGCGCACTGGGTAATCCGGTGCGTGTCATGCAGTTGCGCAATGTTCGCCGCCAACGTCTCCGGGTTGCAGGAGATGTACAGGATGTTCTCGAAGCGCCGGGTCAGCTCGCAGGTGTCCGGGTCCATGCCGGCACGCGGCGGGTCGACGAACACGCTGCCAAACTCGTAGCTCTTGAGGTCGATGCCGTGCAGGCGGCGGAACGGCCGCACTTCATTCAAGGCCTCGGTCAGCTCTTCGGCAGACAAACGCACCAGGGTGACGTTATCCACCGCGTTTTCATCGAGGTTGCTCAGCGCCGCGTTCACCGAAGTCTTGCTGATCTCGGTGGCCAGCACTTTGCGCACGCGAGTGGCCAGGGGCAGGGTGAAGTTGCCGTTGCCGCAGTACAGCTCCAGCAAGTCGTCACTGCGATCGCCCAGGGCTTCGAATGCCCAGTTGAGCATCTTCTGGTTCACCGTGCCGTTGGGCTGGGTGAACGCGCCTTCAGGCTGGCGATAGCTGAAGGTGCGACCGCCGACGTCGAGTTTCTCGACCACGTAATCGCGGCCGATCACATCGCGCTTGCCCTTGGAGCGGCCGATGATGCTGACGTTCAGGTCCGCCGCCAGCTTGTTCGCCGCCGTATGCCAATGCTCATCCAGCGGGCGGTGATAGCACAGGGTAATCATCGCGTCGCCGGCCAGAGTGGTGAGGAACTCCACCTGGAACAGCTTGTGGCTCAGGGCGGCGCTGGCTTGCCAGGCGGCCTTGAGTTGCGGCATCAACTGGTTGATGCGCAGGCTGGCAATCGGAAACTCTTCAATGAGGATCGGTGTGCGCTTGTCCTCCTGGGAGAACATTGCGTAGTGGCGCTGACCCTCTTCGCGCCACAGGCGGAACTCCGCCCGCAGGCGGAAGTTCTGCAACGGCGAGTCGAAAACCTGAGGCTCTGGCGCGTCGAACGGCGCCAGCAGGTCACGCAGGCGCGTGACCTTTTCTTCCAGTTGAACGGTGTAGCTTGCGGCGTCAAAAGTCATGCGTTGAACCAGCCCAGCTTGATCACAAACAGAATCGACAGGATCACCAGCGCCGGGTTCAGCTCACGGTAGCGGCCCGAAAGCAGCTTGATGGCGGTCCAGGCGATGAAACCGAAGGCAATGCCGTTGGCGATGGAATAAGTGAATGGCATCGCCAGGGCGGTGATCACCACCGGTGCGGCGACGGTGATGTCGTCCCAGTCGATTTCGGCCAGGCCCGAGGTCATCAGTACGGCCACGAACAGCAGCGCCGGTGCGGTGGCGAAGGCCGGGACGCTGGCCGCCAGTGGCGAGAAGAACAGCGCCAGCAGGAACAGGATCGCGACCACGACGGCGGTCAAACCGGTACGGCCACCGGCGCTCACGCCCGCCGCCGATTCGATGTAGCTGGTGGTGGTCGAGGTGCCCAGCAGCGAGCCGGCCATGGCCGCCGTACTGTCAGCGATCAGCGCACGGCCCATTTTCGGCATGTGGCCGTCCTTGCCCATGAGACCCGCGCGCTTGGCGACGCCGATCAGGGTGCCGGAGTTGTCGAACAGGTCGACGAACAGGAACGCGAAAATCACGCTCACCAGGCCGATGTCCAGGGCGCCTTTGATGTCCAGTTTCAGGAAGGTCGGGGCCAGCGAAGGTGGCATCGACATCACGCCGCCGAACGGGGTGAAGCCCAGCACGATGGAGGCGATGGTCACCACCAGGATGCCGATCAATACCGCGCCGCGCACTTTCAGGGCTTCCAGCGCAACGATCAGCGCGAAGCCGAGGGTGGCGAGGATCGGCGCGGGTTGTTTCAGGTCGCCCAGGCCTACCATGGTGGCCGGGTTGCTGACCACGATGCCGGCGTTGTGCAAGGCGATCAGCGCCAGGAACAGGCCGATACCCGCCGCAATCGCCGAGCGCAGGGGCAGCGGGATGCTGTTGATGATCCATTCGCGGATGCGGAAGATCGACAGCAGGAAGAACAGCACCGCCGAGATGAACACCGCACCCAGCGCCACTTGCCAGGTGTGGCCCATGTGCAGGACCACGGTGTAGGTGAAGAATGCGTTGAGGCCCATGCCCGGTGCCAGGGCAATCGGGTAGTTGGCGATCAGGCCCATCACGGTAGAACCGATGGCCGCCGCGAGGCAGGTCGCGACAAAGACCGCGCCCTTGTCCATGCCGGTCTCACCGAGGATGCTCGGGTTGACGAACAGGATGTAGGCCATGGCCAGGAAGGTGGTGACGCCCGCGAGAATCTCGGTGCGCACATTCGTGTTGTGTGCCTTGAGTTGAAACAGCTTTTCCAGCATGCCTGCTCCCTGTGACGCTATCTTGCGTCGTTATTTGTTGACCTCTAAGTCAAAGCACAAACTGCGCCAAGCGCCTGTGGTTCCAGAGAGGATCGGAAAAAGCGGCGCATCATACCAGCAGCCGAGGGCCAGTGGCGCATAGGCTTGATCATGGCCTTGAGGCATACTGCGCCGACGTTTATTACAGGGTCATCGACAGCATGAAAAAAGCCAGCGCCTGGAGTCTAGCTCTGTTCGGTTGCATCGGCCTGTGGCTCGGTGCGGCACCGGCGTGGGGCGCGCCTGCACCGGCGTTGAGCGAGGTGCGGGTATTCAAGGTTCAGTCGGCCAAGTGCACTGAAACCATTCCCGAGCGGGCCGACAGCACCCAGATGTGCACGCACCGCGGGCAGACGCTGGTGTACGTGATGGAAGTCGGCCTGGGCAACAGCTCCCAGGCATTTTTCGACGGCGCGTCGGTGCCCCGTATCAGCACCACCGCCATCTGCCAGGTGGGTTCCATCAGCCAGCCATGCAGCGGCGCGGGAACGTTGATGGGCTACATCTATACGTTCCAGCTGGATAATGTCGAAGCCGGCGGCACGTTCCAGTACAGCAACACCTCGATCAACCCACCGCGCAACCAGTTGGTCACCACCCTCGGCATTCGCTGATCGCCACCCATCAATTGCCTTGAACGCTCATAAACTCCGGAAGTCGGACCGCTAAGACGGCGACTTTTCTGAACGCCGCGATTGCACACCAATCCGTGAGGTGTTTATGAGCGCAACTCCCAATGGCGCGGCGGCCAAGCCGTTCGTCGCCCACTCCATACGCTTGACCCTCAATGGTCAGGACCACTCACTCGACGTGTTGCCCTGGACCACCCTGCTGGACCTGCTGCGCGAGCAACTGGACCTGACGGGCACCAAGAAGGGCTGCGACCACGGCCAGTGCGGCGCCTGCACCGTGTTGCTCAACGGCAAACGGGTGAACGCCTGCCTGACCCTGGCGGTAATGTGCGACGGTGCCGAGTTGACCACCATCGAAGGCCTGGCCTCGGGCGAAGACCTGCACCCGATGCAACAGGCGTTTATCAAGCACGATGCCTTCCAATGCGGCTACTGCACGCCGGGGCAAATCTGCTCGGCGGTGGGCCTGGCCCGTGAAGGCCGCGCCCACGACACCGCGCAGATCCAGGAACTGATGAGCGGCAACCTTTGCCGCTGCGGCGCCTACAACAACATCCGCGATGCCATCGAAGAAGCCTTGCCGGCGTGCCGCGTGCAGGGAGGTGAGCAATGAATCCCTTCCATTACAGCAAGCCGGCCGACGTGCAGGAGGCGGTGCACCTGGTCAGCCCGGCGTCGCGGTTTATCGCCGGTGGCACCAACCTGCTGGACCTGATGAAAGAGAACATCAGCCGCCCGGAGCACCTGATTGATATCACCGGGCTGCCACTTCGCGACGTGGAAGAAACTCCCGGGGGCGGCTTGATGATCGGTGCCCTGGTGAGCAACGCCGACCTGGCCTGGCACCCGCTGATCGAGGAACGTTACCCGCTGCTGTCCCAGGCCATCCTCGCCGGCGCCTCGCCGCAATTGCGCAATATGGCCAGTACCGGCGGCAACCTGCTGCAACGCACCCGTTGCTACTACTTCTATGACGCTGCCGTGCCCTGCAACAAACGCGAGCCCGGCAGTGGCTGCCCGGCGCGGGTCGGTTTGAACCGCATCCACGCGATCCTCGGCGCCAGTGACCAGTGCGTTGCCACCCATCCTTCTGACATGTGCGTGGCCCTGGCCGCCCTGGATGCGCGGGTGCATGTGCAGGGCCGGGGTGGTGCGCGGGTCATCGAGTTCGCCGACTTTCACCGGCTGCCGGGCGATGCGCCCCAGCGGGATAACCAGTTGGCCGACGACGAACTGATCACCGCCATCGAGTTGCCTGCCGACCACCTGGCTGCCCACAGTCACTATCTGAAAATCCGTGACCGGGCTTCCTACGCCTTCGCCCTGATATCCGTCGCGGCGGCGCTGGAGCTGGATGGCGATGTGATCGTCGACGCTCGCCTGGCCCTGGGCGGCGTCGCCCACAAGCCATGGCGTGATCGCGCGGTGGAAGCCGCGCTGATCGGCCAGTCCGTCAGCCGCGAAACCTTCAGCACTGCCGCTGAAACCCTGCTGCTGGACGCCGAGCCGTTGGAACACAACGGTTTCAAGATCAAACTGGCACGCCGCGCGATCATTCGCGCCCTGAGCGATGCCGCTGTTGCAGGAGCCACGTCATGAGCGCAATCGGCAAACCGTTGGACCGGGTCGACGGTCTGCTCAAGGTCACCGGGCAAGCGCGCTATGCCGGTGAGTTTCCCGAGGATGGCTTGCTGCACGGCAGCGTGGTGTCGAGCAACATCGCCAAGGGCCGGGTCATCCGCATTGATGCGTCCCAAGCCCTGGCGCTGCCCGGTGTAGTGATGGTGCTTGATCACCTCAACCGCCCGAAACTGGCCAGCTACGACGACAGCTACGCCGATGCCGATGCTGCCGACGGCTCGCCGTTTCGCCCGCTGTACAACGACCGCGTGCTCTACAGCGGCCAGCCGTTGGCATTGGTAATTGCCGACAACCTGGAGCTGGCGCGCCACGCCGGTTCCCTGGTGCAGATCGAATACGCCGCCGAGCCTGCCGAGACCGATCTGCTGGCCTTGCAGGAGCAGGCGCACCCGTCGCCGCAAACACCGCCCAAGCCGCGCGGCAACTTCCAGGCCGAATGGACCGGCGCCGCCACGAGCCTGGACCTGCACTACAGCACGCCCATCGAACACCATAACCCCATGGAACCCCACGCCAGCACCGTGCTGTATCAGCCGGACGGCACCCTGCATATCCACGACAAGACCCAGGGCCCGCAGAACTGCCAGGCCTATGTGCAGAAAGTCTTCGGCCTGGATAAAAGCCAGGTGCGGATCTTCGCCGCGTTCGTCGGCGGCGCCTTTGGTTCCGGTCTGCGCCCGCAGTACCAGTTGCCGCTGGCAGTGATGGCATCGCTGGCCCTGAAGCGTTCGGTGCGCGTCACCCTCACGCGCCAGCAGATGTTCACCTTCGGTTATCGCCCGCGCACCTTGCAGCGCCTGCAACTGGGTGCTGCCGCCAATGGCCGCTTGCTTGCCCTGGGCCACACCGCCATCGGCCAGACCTCGCGCTTCGAGGACTTCAGCGAACACGTGGTGGAATGGAGCGGCATGCTTTATCACTGCGATAACGTGCTGCTGACCTACAAGCTGGTGCCGCTGGACGTGTTCACACCGCTGGACATGCGCGCTCCCGGCGCAGCGCTGGGGGTGATCGGCCTGGAATGCGCCATGGATGAACTGGCCTGCGCCCTGGGCATCGACCCGGTGCAATTGCGGCTGATCAACTATGCCGAGCGCAATCAGAACGAAGACAAGCCCTGGTCCAGCAAAGCGTTGCGCGAATGCTACAGCGAAGGTGCCGAGCGTTTTGGCTGGAGCCAGCGCAACCCGGAGCCGCGAAGCATGCGCGATGGTCGCCAACTGATCGGTTGGGGCATGGCCGGCGGGGTGTGGGAGGCCCTGCAAATGAAAGCCAGCGCCAAGGCGCGGATCGACCATCTGGGCAAGCTCACGGTCAGCAGCGCCACCACCGATATCGGCACCGGCACCTACACGGTCATGGCGCAGATCGCCGCCCAGGCCAGCGGCGTGCCGGTAGGCGATGTGACGTTCCTGCTGGGGGATTCATCGCTGCCGACAGCGCCATTGCAGGGCGGCTCGTTTACCGTGTCGTCGGTGGGCAGTGCGGTGCAACAGGCCTGTGAAGCGTTGAACGCCAAGCTGTTGGACATTGCACGCAAGACGTACCCGGCGTTCAAAGACGCTGAGTCGGCGCGGTTTGAGAATGGCCAGCTGCACGCCGGTGACCAGCGCATCTCCCTGGCGCAATTGGTGCAAGACAGCGGCGAGCAGGCGCTGGAAGTGCAGGTGGATTGCGAGCCGGGCAAACAGCGCGAAGGCTATGCCTCTGCCACGCATTCAGCGGTGTTTGTCGAAGTGCGGGTGGATGAGGACCTGGGCACCATCAAGGTCAGCCGGGTGGTCAGTGCGATTGCGGCCGGGCGGGTGGTCAATCCGAAGATGGCCCGTAGCCAGATTCTCGGCGGGGTGGTCTGGGGCATCGGCATGGCGTTGCATGAGGAGACCCAGGTCGATCACGCATTGGGTCGCTCCATGAACCACAGCCTGGCCGAATACCACATTCCGGTAAACGCGGATATCGGCGAGATTGATGTGCTGTTTGTCGAAGAACACGACGAGATCGTCAACGCCCTTGGTTCCAAGGGCGTCGGCGAGATCGGGATAGTCGGGGTGGCGGCGGCGGTGGCCAACGCGGTGTATCACGCCACCGGCAAGCGGGTGCGGGACTTTCCCGTCACCCTCGACAAGGTCTTCTAAACCTTGGCGGGTTCTTCCACCGGCACATGCATGCGGTCGCGGTTGGCCAGGGTCGGGAACAGTTTGATCCAGACCCCGGTCACCACCAGCGTGCCGATGCCGCCCATGACCACGGCGGGCACGGTGCCGAACCAGTGGGCGGTGATCCCGGACTCGAACTCGCCCAACTGATTCGACGCGCCGATAAACAGCCCGTTGACCGCGCTTACCCGGCCGCGCATTTCGTCCGGGGTTTCCAGTTGCACGAACGAGGCGCGGATCACCATGCTGATCATGTCCGCTGCGCCCAATACCACCAGCACCGCCAGGGAGAACCAGAACGAGGTCGACAGGCCGAACGCGATGGTGGCTACGCCAAACACCCCGACCGCCGTAAACATGATCCGCCCCACATGCCGGTCGACGGCAAACCGCGCCAGCCACAACGACATCAACAACGCCCCGACCGCTGGCGCCGAGCGCAGCAGCCCAAGGCCCCACGGCCCGGTCAGCAAAATGTCCTTGGCAAACACCGGCAGCAAGGCCGTGGCGCCGCCCAGCAATACGGCGAACAGGTCCAGGGAAATCGCGCCGAGGATGTCCGGCCGACTGCGGATAAAACGAATCCCGGCCAGCAACGAATCCATGGTCGCCTTGGCCTTGTTCAGCGGCGTCTGGCGCGCGGGCAGGTTGAGGGTCAACACGCAGGCGATCAGGTACAGCACCACCGTGGGGCCGTACACCCAGACACTGCCAAAGGCGTACAGCAGACCGCCCAGCGCCGGCGCCACGATGGTGGCCAATTGCTGCGCCGACTGCGACGACGCCACGGCGCGGGGAAACAGTGCAGTGGGCACGATGCTCGGCAGCAGGGCCTGGGTGGTGGGCATTTCAAACGAGCGGGCTGCGCCCAGCAGGAATGCCAGGATAAAAATCATCTCGCGGGTGACATTGCCGGTCAGTCCGCCGATTGCCAGGGATAGCGCGATCAGCGCTTGAACGGTCTGGCAGATGGCTGCGACCTTGCGCCGTTCATAGCGATCGGCCACATGGCCGGTGTGCAGCATGAACAGTACTCGCGGTACGAACTCCACCAGGCCGACCAAACCCAGGTCCAGCACGTTGCCGGTCAGTTGGTAGAGGTTCCAGCCGATGGCCACGGTGAGCATCTGGAAACCGCTGGCGGTGAAGATCCGCGCCAGCCAGAACGCGATGAAAGGGCGGTGGTGACGTAACAGCAGCGCGGGTTCACTGGGCATCGGGGAGACGGGTCTGGGTGGGGGAACGGTGAGGTTATCACCAACTTGTAACCAATAGTTGCGTGGTGGGTTGGGGGGTATGAGATATGTTCAGTCTGGCTGAGTACATATCCGTTTCTTCGGTAACGGCCACTTATGGTTCCGCTCTTACAGCGGGTCACTTTTGGCAAACGCCCCAAAAGTAACCAAAAGGTCTTTGCCCCACCACTCGGTGCCTCGCTTAGGCTCGGCATGCCCGCAC
>NZ_JACAQY010000020.1:0-6110 GCF_013386835.1 Pseudomonas sp. IPO3774 | reverse complement strand
GCTTACTTTTGCGCTGTTCAAAAGTGAGCCGCTGTAAGAGCGGAACCCATATCAGCCGTTACTAAAAAAACGGATATGTACTCCGAGCCAAAAGCCGGACCAACTTCAACGTCTTCTGTGGTCACTTATGGAAAAGTCAAAGCTTCGCAAAACAGGAATGGCCCTGGCCCTGGCAATCGCCGCCGCCCTGACCATCTACACCGTGCAGGCCCCCGCAGACGCGCCGCAATACCTGACCGCCACCGCCGAGCGCAGTGACATCGAAAACGCCGTCCTGGCCACCGGCCTGCTCGAAGGCGTCAAGCAGGTCGATGTCGGCGCCCAGGTTTCCGGCCAACTCAAATCCCTGAAGGTCAAGGTCGGCGACAAGGTCAAGAAGGGCCAATGGCTGGCCGAAATCGACCCGTTGATCCTGCAGAACACCCTGCGCAAAGCCCAGGTCGACGAAGAAAACCTCCAGGCCCAACGCCGCGCCACTGCGGCGCAACTCAAGGAAACCAAATCCGTCTACGAACGCTATCAGGGCCTGCAGGAGGACGAATCCGTGTCCCGCCAGGACTTCGAAACCGCCGAGTCCAATTACGAGGTACAGCGCGCCAACCTGATGTCCCTCGACGCCCAGATCAAAAGCGCGCACATCCAGATCGACACCGCCAAGATCAACCTGGCCTACACCCGCATCGTCGCGCCAATCGACGGCGATGTAGTGGGCATCGTCACCCAGGAAGGCCAGACCGTGATCGCCAGCCAACTGGCACCGGTGCTGCTCAAACTCGCCGACCTGGACACCATGACCGTCAAGGCCCAGGTCTCCGAAGCGGACGTGATCCACATCAGTCCGGGCCAGCAGGTGTATTTCACCATCCTCGGCGAGGCCGACAAACGCTACTACGCCAAATTGCGCGGTACCGAACCTGCCCCGCAGAATTTCCTCGAAACCCAGACCGCCGGCACCCCCAAGCAAAACACCGCGGTGTTCTACAATGCGCTGTTCGACGTACCCAACCCCGACCACCGCCTGCGCATCGCCATGACCGCCCAGGTGCGCATCGTGCTCGACACCGCCAAGGCCGCACTGACCGTGCCGGTGGCCGCACTCGGCCCGCGCAATGCCGATGGCAGTTTCCCGGTGCGGGTGCTGGACGCCAAGGGCAAGGCCAACACGCGGCAGGTGCAGACGGGCATCAACAACAACGTCAAGGTGCAGATCCTCGATGGCCTGGCCGAAGGCGACAAGGTGGTGATCGGCGACCCATCGCCTGCCGTGGCGGGGGGCTGATTGATGACTCAGCCACTGCTGGAGCTTAAAGGCATCGTGCGCAGTTTCATGGCCGGTGACCGCGAATTCATTGCGCTCAAGGGCATCGACCTGACCATCCACGCCGGGGAAATGGTCGCGATCACCGGGGCCTCGGGTTCGGGTAAATCCACCCTGATGAACATCCTCGGTGGCCTCGACTACGCCACCGCCGGCAGCTACAAGATCAATGGCATCGAAACCCGCACCCTGGGGGATGAGCAACTGGCCGAGCTGCGCCGCGACTACTTCGGTTTTATCTTTCAGCGTTACCACTTGCTCGCGCACCTGAGCGCGTTGCACAACGTGGAAATGCCGGCGATTTATGCCGGTACGCCGGAAACCGCCAGGCATAGCCGCGCCGGGGAATTGCTGGCACGCCTGGGGTTGTCGGGGCATTTGACCCATCGCCCGAGCCAGCTGTCCGGCGGCCAGCAACAGCGCGTGAGTATCGCCCGGGCCTTGATGAACGGCGGCGAAGTGATCCTCGCCGACGAACCCACCGGCGCCCTCGATACCCACAGCGGCAAGGAGGTGATGCGCATCCTGGCCGAGCTGCACGCCGCCGGGCACACGGTGATCATCGTTACCCATGACCCGAAAGTCGCGGCCAATGCCCAGCGGATCATTGAGGTGCGCGATGGCGAGATCGTCAGTGACCGCGCCAATCAGAGTGTCGGCCTCGACCTGCCCACCGAAGCGCCCATCGAGCCCAAGCGCAGCGGTGCGCGCAAGTTGGTGGCGAGCCTCGGGCTGTTCAAGGAGGCCTTCAACATGGCCTGGGTGGCGCTGATTTCCCATCGCATGCGCACCTTGCTGACCATGCTCGGCATTGTCATCGGCATCACCTCGGTGGTGTCGATCTCGGCCATCGGCGAAGGCGCCAAGCGCTATGTGCTCAAGGACATCCAGGCCATTGGCAGTAACACCATTGATATCTTTCCCGGCAAGAGTTTTGGTGACAGCCGTGCGTCAGCCATCGAGACGTTGTTGCCGTCGGATGTGGATGCGCTGAACCAGCTGTATTACGTCGACAGCGCCACGCCGGTGGTGGGGCGCAACCTGTTGCTGCGTTACGGCAATATCGACCTGGACGCCCAGGTCAATGGGGTCAGCGATCGCTATTTCCAGGTCAAGGGCCTGAAGCTCGAAGCCGGAATTACCTTCAGCGAAAGCGACGCCCGGCGCCAGGCCCAGGTGGTGGTGATCGACCACAACGCGCGCCATCGGCTGTTCGCGCCCGGCGTGGATCCGTTGGGCCAGGTGATCCTGGTGGGCAACCTGCCCTGCACCGTGATCGGGGTGACGGCCGACAACAAAAACATGTTCGCCGCCAGCAAGGCGTTGAACGTGTGGGTGCCGTACGAGACGGCAGCGGGGCGGCTGTTGGGCCAGCGTCATCTGGACAGCATCACGGTGCGCATCAAGGACGGCCAGCCGAGCAAGGTGGTGGAAGAGAACGTCACCAAGCTGATGTTGCAACGTCACGGCACCAAGGACTTCTTTACCAACAACCTCGACAGCATCATGCAGACGGTGCAGAAAACCAGCCGTTCCCTGGCGTTGCTGCTGTCGTTGATTGCAGTGATTTCGTTGCTGGTGGGCGGCATCGGGGTGATGAATATCATGCTGGTGTCGGTGACCGAACGCACCCGCGAAATCGGGATTCGCATGGCAGTGGGCGCGCGGCAATCGGATATTCGCCAGCAGTTCCTGGTGGAAGCGGTGATGGTCTGCCTGATTGGCGGGATGATCGGCATCTCGCTGTCATTCGCCATCGGCTACCTGTTTTCGTTGTTTGTGAAAGAGTGGGAAATGGTGTTTTCCCTGGGCTCGGTGGTGACGGCGTTTGCGTGTTCGACGTTGATCGGGATTGTGTTCGGGTTTGTGCCGGCGCGGAATGCGGCGCGGTTGGATCCGATTGAAGCCCTGGCCCGGGATTAGGCCGGGCAGAGATCAAAAAATGTGGGAGCGGGCTTGCTCGCGAATGCGGTGGATCAGTCACACATGTATTGACTGACACTGCGCATTCGCGAGCAAGCCCGCTCCCACATTTGTTCCTCGGTGTTCTAGAGAGTGGCGTTTTCTTCTGTGGAATACATCCACCGCATCAACGAATGCCGGCCACTGATGCCCATCTTGATCGCAGCCCGCTTGAGGTAGCTCTCGATGGTATTGACCTTCAGTGCCAACTGCTCTGCCAGTTCCGGTGCGGTACGCCCGGCCAGCAGCCCCACGCACACCTCAAGCTCCCGGCTGGACAGGGCCAGCCCCGATTGCGCGAGGCGCTCTTCAAAGCGCCGGCGCAAGGTGTCGATGCCTTGTTGCTGCGGCGCTTCGCTGTCCGGACCGCTGGGTTGCAGGGCGCTGATGTGTTTTTCAACCATCGGCAGCAGCAGGGAGGAGAAGTCTTGCAGGATGATCCGCTCCTGCTGGGAAAAACTTTCGCAGGGGTTGGAGCGATACACCGACAGCACGTAGCTGACGTCATCCTTGCGCCGGGTCAGGTGCAGTTGGGCGGCGGCCTGGGCCTCTTCCAGCCCTGGCAGCGGGTCGGTGTACACCGGGCTGACCCCCGTCATTCGCGAACTGCCGCCCTTGCGCGGTGAACTCACAGGCATTTGGGTGATGTGCGTGGCGTCGACCGCCAGTTGGGTGAGGATCAGGTCATGCAGCATGCGCGGGAAATGCCGGCTGCCGGTGCTGGCGATTACTTTGCCAATGTGGGGGAACAGGTGTGAGTTCATCATTTCATCCATGAGTTTCAATGAGGGCGGCGTACAGGGCAGTGATCTCCATGACTGCCGCCTCGTATGCTAGTACAGGCTTTCGCAAACGGGCCAATGAATGGATCAAATTTTTTGCGGTGCAGGGCGCAACGGGAGAAGCCCGACCTTTTCAGGCCGGGCTATTGATAAACGTCGCGCCTGCCTGTGAATTTACTTCAAGCGTGATGAACGTTGTGTTGCACCGCCCGGGATTTCGGCTTTACGGCACAGGCCTGCAGGGCTTGGGCAACGTCGGCCAGCAGGTCGGCGACATCCTCAAGGCCCGCCGAGAGTCGCACCAGCCCTTCGGAAATCCCGTGGTGGGCGCGCTGCTCCGGGGTGTAGGTGGAGTGGGTCATGCTGGCCGGGTGCTGGGCCAGTGACTCGGCGTCCCCCAGGCTCACGGCCCGGGTGAACAGCTTGAGGGCGTTCATGAAGCGTCGGCCCATGTCGATGCCGCCCTTGAGTTCAAACGCGATCATGCCGCCGGATTGTTTCATCTGCCGCGCGGCCAGTTCGTATTGAGGGAAGGAGCGCAGGCCGGGGTAGGTCACCCATTCCACCAGGGGATGGGCCTGCAAGGCTTCGGCGATGGCCAGGGCGTTGCTGCAATGGCGGTCCATGCGCAGGGCCAGGGTCTTGAGGCCGCGCATCAGCAGGGCGGCGTCCTGGGGTGACATCACCGCACCGGTCAGGTCCTTGAGCCCTTGCAGGCGAATGCGCTGGGCCAGGGCCTGGCTGCTGACGGCGATGCCGGCGGTGATATCGCCGTGGCCACTGAGGTATTTGGTGGCCGAGTGCACCACCACGTCGGCGCCCATTTCCAGCGGGCGTTGCAGGTAGGGCGTGCAGTAGGTGTTGTCCACCACCACGGTGATCCCGGGTTGCCGGTGGGCGATCTCGGCGACGGCGGCGATGTCCACCAGTTGCAAGTTGGGGTTGGCCGGGGTTTCGAAGTAGATCATGCGCGTGGCCGGGTTGATGGCCTCACTCAGGGCGTTCAGGTCGGTGAGGTCGACGTGGCGCACCTTGATGCCGAATTCGCCGATGCCGTGGTGCAGCAGGGCGAAGGTGCAGCCGTAGAGGGTCTGGCTGACGATGATTTCATCACCTGGGCGCAGCAGGGTCCAGAACGTCGCGGCAATTGCGCCCATGCCGGAGCTGAAGGCGACGGCGGCTTCGCCGTTTTCCAGGGTAGCCATGCGCGATTCCAGCAGGGCCAGGGTGGGGTTGGAGATGCGGGTGTAGAAGTGTCCGCTCTCTTCGCCGGCGAAGCAGGCGGCTCCGTATTCGGCGGTGGGGAAGGCGAAGGTTGCCGTCAGGTAGATGGGCGGCACGAGGGCGCCGTGGTGGTCCTGGGGGTCATAGCCGTGGTGGATGGCGCGGGTGGAAAAGCCGAACGTGTTGTGTTTATTTTTCATGGTCGGACGCTCCTTATTTCCTACAATGCTATGCTTATAACGGCGGCCGAACGTTCCATAGTTTGCTGGGAAAGGCCGGTAGATTGGGATGAAAAACAATAAAAACGACGTTTTGAGGCAAGATATGCCCATGCATCTGGATCGGACTGACAAGGCACTTTTAAACGCCTTGCAGGGTAATGCGCGGTTGACGGTGGCGGAGTTGGCGGAGCGGGTGTCGCTGACCACTTCGCCGTGTTGGCGGCGGGTGAAGAACCTTGAGGACAGCGGGGTGATCGGCGGTTATCAGGCGATCCTGTCGCCCAAGGCGCTGGGGTATGGGGTGACGGCGTTTGTCAGCATCATGATGGATACGCACTCCCGGGAAGTTGCCCGGGCGTTTGAGCAAAGGTTGTTGGAGATTCCCGAGATTGTGGCGTGTCATAACGTTTCGGGGCGGTATGATTTTTTGTTGGAAGTGGTGGCGAAGGATCTGGAGTCGTTTGGGGAGTTTGCGCGGGAGGTGTTGCAGGGGTTGCCGTGTGTTAAGGAAATTTACTCGAGTTTTTCTTATAAGTCGGTGCGGCCGTTGCGGGTGATTCCTTTGCCGGAGTGATGGTGTGTATATCCGTTATTTGGGTAACG